>JAUXHQ010000274.1 GCA_030621455.1 Deltaproteobacteria bacterium | reverse complement strand
GATTTAGGTCAGATTTGTACGATCCGAAAATGCAAAACCGGAGGAATAGTTGAACCTATTTCGAGGATTTTGTGTTTGAGGATCGTGCAAAGATGGCCTGAAGATGAGATGCACAGATGCAACACTTATTCCATGACAGACCCTTACTGTGGATTTAGATGAGATGTCGAAGATCGATCCTGATGAAGTGAAGGTTTTGAGGCGTTTTGGTTACAATCAGAAATATTCTGTTTGATTTGTGAGAGGAGAACTGCTAGATTAGGTTTGAGCCTAACAGATGTGTAAGAATTTATTGATTGAAGTTTGTGTTCTGAATGAGTGGGTTGAAGGAGAGAAGCTTTGTTGAAAAGGACCGTAGAATTGAAGCGGGTAGTTATTACCGGTCTTGGGATGGTTACTCCTCTGGGTAATAACGTAGGAGAGACCTGGGATAATCTTATTGCTGGCATATCAGGCGTTTCGATAGTTTCGCTCTTTGAGGATCGTGTGGGTAAGTCTCCGGAGATGTCCATTGTCGCTGGAAATGTGAAGGGTTTCAATGGCAAGGACATTTTCCTTCAGCGGGAGAAGGCGCTGGACAAAGGGGCCTTAAAACAGATCAGACACATGAATCTCGTCGACCAATATGCCCTTGCTGCCAGCCTGGAAGCTGTTGATGACGCCGGTCTTTCTTCCGAAGGGGAATTGGGGAATGCCGGTGTCTTCATTGCCACCGGATTTGGAGGTGTCTCAAGCTGGGAAGAACAGCATATTAAGCTGATGGCTGGGGGAATTGACAAGGTATCGCCTTTTCTTATCCCGAGGTTTTTACCGAACCTGCCGGGAGGCAATGTCTCCATATTCTGTAAGGCAAAAGGACCGAATGTTAGTCTGACAACTGCATGCGCTGCAGGAGCTCACAGTATTGGCATGGCCTTTCGTTCTATCCAACTGAATGAAGCTGACCTGATCATCACAGGCGGTACGGAAGCTCCTATTACGCCCCTCACGTACGCGGGTTTTTATCGGATGGGCGCACTTTCCACCCGGTATAATAATGATGGGAACCATACCAAGGCCAGTTGTCCGTTTGATCTGGGACGCGATGGTTTTGTCATGGGTGAAGGGGCAGGGATTATTATTCTCGAAGAGCTGGAACGTGCCCTGAAACGAAATGCCAAGATTTACGCAGAGATTGTCGGTTTCGGTATGACCGGAGATGCTACCCATATAACAAAACCGTGCCTGGATGGGGTTTTGAGGTGTGTAGAGTTGGCGATGAAAAACGCCGGCATTGACTCGGACATGGTTGATTATGTCAATCCCCATGCCACTTCAACCCCTGTCGGGGATAAGAACGAGGCCCAGGCATTGCTAAAGATCTTTGGCAGCAACAATCGAGGGCCCCTGATAAGCGCTACCAAGTCTGCTACAGGCCACTTGTTGGGTGCCTCGGGCGCCATAGAGGCGATATTTTCTGTAAAAGCCCTTGGAGAAAGCATTGTCCCACCTACCATAAACCTCGAAAGAGTTGATCCGGAATGTGAAGGTCTCAATCACGTGATTGACAAGTCCAAAAAATCCTCCATCAACTATGTTGTCTCAAACTCCTTTGGGTTTGGCGGAACCAACGCCTCCCTGGTGTTTAAAAAATGGCAGTGTGAATAGCCCTACCTTACCCCCGCCAAGACGAATCGTCAAAAATTTGACGGTGTCTGCCAATAGATACCATCACCTGTCCTGCCCCCCTGCCTCCCTTAGGGGCGTAAGGGCTAAATTCTTTCGACCTGTGCAGTTACTCAACCCCAGTGTCTTTGATGATTCAGTAAACAGCATTGCGTTAAGCGCCGACTGCTTGTTTTGTTTGCTTGTTATACGTAAGGACTTGACCAACTACACAGGTCGAATTCTTTCAGATATAACAGGAGAAGGAACTCTCCCGAAAAGTTACTTTTTCAACTGATAAAAGACAGACTTCAAGTATCTCTTAGGTTCAAACCTGGGGCACACACCTGTGAGGTATTCCGAAGAGCCGATCAATAGATAGCCATCCGGCTCGAGGGCGTTGGCTATCTTTGTGAAGAGTTTTTTACGGTCTTCCAGCTTGAAATAGATGGCCACGTTCCTGCACAAGATGATATCCCATTTGTCAAGCGTAGAAAACGGCCCCATGAGGTTTTGCTTCTTGAAACCGGCCATGGCCCTCACTTCGTCCTTGATCCTCCAGGAGTCTCCCCCGGGAGTGAAGTATCTCTGCAACTTGGCCTTGGGAAGCCCCCGTTCCACCTCAAATTTGTTGTATTTTCCGTAGCTTGCCTGGGCTATAGCCGCATCGGATATATCTGTGCCGAAGAGTTTGATCTTGTATTTCTTGAGATCTGGCAGAAGCTCCTTCAGAATAATGGCGATGCTGTATACCTCTTGGCCGGTCGAGCAGGCTGCAGACCAGATACGAATTTTTGTGGGCATAAAGCTTGAACCATTGCCCGTTCTTTTGTCAACAAGGTCCGGGAGGATTTTGTGTCGGAGTAATTCAAAAGGGGAGTTGTCACGGAAGAAGAGTGTCTCGCCGGTGGTAATGGCATCCAGTATCTTTCGTTCAATGGCCTTACTGGCATCCGACTTGGCCTTATGGTACAATTCACTATACGAGGCGCATCCAAACTCCCGGACGAGTCTGCCCAGCCTGTTTTCCATGAGGTAGGCTTTGCTCTGATCAAGGGCAATGCCGGATAGACTTACCACGTACTTGGAGATTACCTTTATTTCATCCGGAGTGATCTTTATCATCTTGTCACCCAACTACCTCATAGTTCGATAGATCTCATCCGCAATCCTGTGGAGTGGGGCGACCACATCTACGATCCCTTGCTCGATGGACTCCCTGGGCATACCGAAGACCACGCAGGACGCCTCGTCCTGTGCGATAATAGCGGCGCCATTGCGCCTCATGAGCTTCAGGCCCAGAGTGCCGTCCGAGCCCATGCCTGTCATAATAACCCCTGT
>JAUXHQ010000216.1 GCA_030621455.1 Deltaproteobacteria bacterium | reverse complement strand
TGTTAAAAGAACTTTGGACTCTTGAGTTACTCAAAAAGTAAT
This sequence comes from Deltaproteobacteria bacterium, assembly GCA_030621455.1. Classification (GTDB taxonomy): domain Bacteria; phylum Desulfobacterota; class UBA8473; order UBA8473; family UBA8473; genus JAUXHQ01. The sequence goes on along the minus strand of JAUXHQ010000216.1, from coordinate 4,029 downwards.
GTGTATTTAGGCATCCTTTATATATGATAAAAGTACGTTTACACTTTGTTCTTACTATTACAGGTTTTAGGTGTTGTTCTTCTGACACCCGAAACCTGACACCAAAAAGTTGTTTCTTGACGATTGCATACTTAAGAAGTGTAAACCGACAAATGAAGGATGTCAATAAATTGGTAAATTTAGTATACTAACCCGCTCTTGTCAAGGGAAATGTTGGGACAACACGAATTATCCATGAAAAGCAAAAGGGGCGAGGATGATTTTTGTGCCATCCTGCCCCTCCTCGAATATGTGTTTGGCGAGATTCCATTCGGCCTCTAGCCAACCATACTATACCCTCCGCTTGCACTCAGTACCTGGCCCGTTATATGCCCGGCCGTCACGTTTGAGGCCAGGAAAACAACGGGATAAGCTATGTCCTGAGGTCTTCCTATCTTGCGAAGCGGGTATGCCTTTCCTATCTTCTGCAACTGCTCGGGCGTGAACATACCTCCCTTCCACATGCTCTTGTCGCCAATCGCTTGATCCTCTTCAGGTACCGTAACTCCGGGGCAAACTACGTTGGCCCTTATCCCAAATCGACCATTTTCCCTTGCAATGGTCTTCATAAAGCTGTTAATGGCACCCTTTACCCCTCCGTATACCGCCTCTTTAAACTCGCCCTGACGGCTGGCATCGGAACTGATGCTAACGATAGCCCCGGTTTTTCTCTCTATCATGTAATCAAGGGCGGTCTTGCAGCAGTTCAACACCCCGATGTAGTTGATGTTTATTACCTTCTGCCAAAATTCCGGCGTCGTCTCGGTGAAAAGCATCATACTATCCCAGCCAACATTGTTTACTAACACGTCGATCTGTCCGAATTCCTCATTGGCCTTCTTGAACATAGCCTGTACATCATCCAAGCTAGTCACATCACATTTAACCGTGATGGTTTTACCGCCCGCATTTAACGCGTTAGCCTCTGCCACAACTTTTTCAGCTTGCGCCGTATCTACGTCTCCGATCATCAGGTTCGCGCCTTCTTGGGCAAAAGTCAAAGATATTGCCCTGCCAATGTTGGAACCGCCTCCGGTAACGACCACTCCCTTCCCTTTGTAACCTAAATCCATAGCAACTCCTCCTTTTATGTAAGATTGTTATAGTGTATAGCTTTTCAGTTTTATATCAGGATAAACGATAGGTGTCAACAGATAATTGATCAACTCATGATTTTGATTATGTAGAGATTGCTTCAACGTGGCTGATCACTAGGAATTGCTGGTGGAATTCCTTGACTTTTGGTTCAATAAATACTATTGTTTTTCTGATGGGAAAATCACCTTAGCTTGTCCGGGCGAATGGTTACGGACAGCCCTTTAGTATACACAGGAAGGAAAAAGAAGAACTATGAAGGTTGTTCCAGCTATCTTGACTGAGAAATTCGATGATTTCCAAAATATGGTGAATATCGCCAGGGGGTTTACTGACTATGTTCAGGTTGACTTAATGGATGGGGTCTTTGTTCCTTCCAAGAGCATATCTCTGGACGCCTTAAAGGGATGGGAAAGACCTTTGGACCTGGAGGCACATCTAATGGTAAAGGACCCTAATGAATGTCTCACGATCCTAAAATCCATAGGAACCCAAAAGGTGATATTCCATTTTGAAGCAGATCCTGATCCAGGGAAGGTTATCTCCAATGTAAAGGACATGGATATGGAAGTGGGTTTGGCTGTAAATCCGGGAACCACCATTCCGGAGTTCGAGTTCTTGGTGCCTCAGGTTGATTCTCTTTTGTTCCTGTCTGTGAACCCCGGGTTTTATGGCAGCCCTTTCATACCTGAAGTGCTTGATGAGATAAGGCGCTTTCGTACACGGTTTCCCTCTGCCGTCATTGGGTTAGACGGTGGGATTAGCCTCGATAACATAAGGGAAGTGAAGGAAAGCGGGGTAGACTATGCATGTGTTGGAAGCCGGATACTCTTACAACCGAACCCAAAGGAAAGTTATGAGGCGTTTCTCCGGAGTATTTGAAGATCATCGGCAGGTTGACGCGAACCGGAGGTGGACATTGACAAGTTTCCAATTCAAAAATGAGCGAGGTTGGGCACAACCTGAGGGGAGAGGGACATATGGATACCAATAGGACTAAAAAATTAGCAGAATTTGGGCAACGCATCTGGCTGGATAACATCCAGAGAAGTGACCTGACAAGCGGGGGGCTTAAGAGGTTGATCGATGAGGATGGTCTTTCAGGGCTGACCTCAAACCCCACAATATTTATGAAGGCCATAACCGGAGGTAAGGAATACGATGAGCAGATCCGAACACTTGTAGAACAGGGGAAGAGTGGGACAGAAATCTATGACAGGCTGACAGCGGATGATATCAAGGAAGCCTGCAGGATAATGCGCGAAGTGTTCGATAGGACAGGGGGGGATGACGGCTTTGTTTCAATCGAGTTGGACCCTAGGATAGCTTATGATACCGGGAAAAGCATCGACGAGGCGAGAAGAATTTTTTCTGAAATAGGATATCCCAACCTGATGGTAAAGGTTCCCGGAACACCGGAAAGTATCCCTGTGATCCGCAAACTTATATCTGAAGGATTTAACGTAAATGTAACACTGATCTTCTCTCCCAATCAATATGAAGAGGTCGCCATGGCCTACATTGAAGGGTTAAAGGAGAGGGCGGCACAGGACAAGGACCTTTCACAGGTGAACTCCGTGGCCAGTCTTTTCGTGAGCAGGATCGACGCCAAGGTGGACAAGAGGATCGATGCTCTGGCGGAAAGGGAAACAGGTCGTGACGTCAGAGAAGGCATCATGGAACTCAGGGGCAGAGCAGCCATCGAGGTTGTCAAAGTTACCTATGGAAAGTTCAAAGAGATATTCCTGGGTCCTTCCTTTGAAGGCCTGAAAGAAAAAGGCGCCAAGGTTCAACGTCCGCTGTGGGCAAGCACCGGCACTAAGGATCCCGCATACAGTGATGTAAAATATGTAGACTCTTTAATCGGTCCTTATACTGTGAATACGCTCCCCCCAGCTACGATCGATGCCTTTCGTGATCATGGTGTAGTACGATCCACCCTGGAAGAAAACATGGATCATTCAGCAGAGACCCTGGAAAAGATCGAAGCCGCCGGTATTGACATGAAAGGGATCTATCAAGGACTATTGGATGAAGGGGTTAAGGCATTTGAGAAATCATATCTGGACCTCATCGCTGCTCTCGACAAAGGCGAACAATAAACGGATGGAGAGACCGGTATGGCCGCGTTTTTTCAATCCGAAAACTTCTTGAACTACCTATTGGCGCTTATACCAATCTTTGTGGCAATCGATGTGATCGGAGTCCTTCCAATATTTATATCATTGACCGAGGGGATGGAGACTGAGGACAGGACACGGGTCTTAAAACAGAGCATTATCACATCCTTTGCCGTCAGTATAGGTTTTCTCGCAGTCGGTAAGTTTGCCTTCGCAGTCCTGGGGGTTGCAATATCGGACTTTAAGGTGGCGGGAGGTATAATTCTCTTGGTAATAGCCACCACGGACCTTCTCTTTCCCCAGAAGACCGGCAGGTTGCCCGGTTCCACCCTCGGTGTGGTCCCCCTTGGGATGCCTATAATAGTCGGTCCGGCTCTACTGACAACTATCATCATCTCTGTTGACCTGTACAATTACCTGCCGACAATATTTTCATTGATTACAAACCTCCTCATCGTGTGGGTTGCGTTCTCGTATTCCACCCGCATAATACAGATCATGGGTGAAGGAGGGGCAAAAGCTTTCGGCAAGGTGATTAGTTTATTACTTGCGGCAATTGGGGTTATGATGATCAGGAGAGGTATATTTGACATGATTTCTGAATTTAGTGAGCATGTTACAAGTTAGCGCCCTTCGGGAGGGCTGTTAGCTGTTAAGCCGTTGAGGCTGTTCGACTTATTAGCTTAATGGCTTACCAGCTTAATAGCTATGATCGGCTGGCACACATAGTCAGGAACTAATTGATATAATTGACTAAAAAATGGGATTTCCTATA
>JAUXHQ010000135.1 GCA_030621455.1 Deltaproteobacteria bacterium | reverse complement strand
AGATTTTAATCCTCAAAATACTCAATGTACTCCTGAGGTTAAAATCTTCGTCTTCCTAGACCTTGACAAAATATCTCATTTCTGGATGGATACTGACCTAAGGCATGTATATGAGAGTCTTGAGATCGAAAAGTACTGTGAACCGATGATGTTGGAGATAGTATGATTGTTTCGAATAGAAAAGATGAGACAGACGAGAAGATAGAGATCAAGCTGAAGATGTACACGGATGAAATCTTGCTAACCCTAAATAGGTTAGCCTGTATCAAATGCGACGTATGTGAGAAGGTCTGTCCTAAAGACGCTATTTCTGTATTACGGGACGAGAAAGGGGTTGTCATCGATATAGATGAGGAGAAATGTGTACTATGTGAGGTGTGTTCTCATTTCTGTCCCGTATCTGCGATTACCTTGACTTATAACAATATTCCCAAGAGCATTCTTTTGGACAACCAGGGTCTTCTCCCTTTCCCAAAGAGGATAGATATAGACACGAGTCGGTGTCCAAGCCACTGTTCAAAAAACCCTGAGGGAGAGCGCCGGTGGTGCCGCAGACAAGACAAGGTTATCAGTAACACATACGAAGACTGTCCAAAGTTCTGTTCTCTGTGCGTTGAAAATTGCCCCAGGGACGTGATAACGGTAGGTGAGGAAGCGGTTGAACCCGATGAGGCAAGATGCCTTGCGTGCTATCGATGCCTGGACCACTGCGAGTATGGCTCCATAACAGTGACCCCTATATTTTCCGGAGAGATAAGTATTGATAGCAGCCTTTGTCCTGAAGACTGTAATAAGTGCATAGATCAATGTCCCACTCAGGCAATCAGTCGGGAGGGGAAAGAGCTTGTTATCAGTGAGCGGTACTGTACACTCTGCGGGGCCTGCTCGAATATTTGCGACAAAGGGGCGGTCAACCTTAAGAGGAAAGATATTGCAGCTGAGGATGGGGAGTATTCGGCTGTTTGGTCGAATGCCGTGGACAAGCTAACGGGTTGAGTTTAAAATTTCCGGGTCAAAGAGAATGGTTATTCAAGAACAAGAATGATCATTTAAGAACAATATAACTTACAGACAAAGGAGAAAAAGGATGATTTTGAAAGGCAAACTGCATATGGAAACCCCCATTTATAGAGGGAATGCACGTAAAACACTCTTTACCAGGGATGGAGACGGTACGCACCGATTACTTTCCCTGGCGGAGGAGGTTTCGGGTACGGCACAGTCCCTGATGGATGCTTTTATTGGGCAGTCTCGCAACGGGAAGAATATTGGCCTGCTCAATCAACTTTGGTCTCGACTGTATGGTTCCTCTATGCCGAATAGACTTATCACCGGTCTGGAATGCAAGTTGGAGAAGAAGAGCTATCCACAAGACAGGTTTTTTGATCTGCGCATGGGAATTAAGCTCGATGAAGATCGGTGGGCAGCAGAGGCCAATGCAAATTACAAGATGGAAACGCTGTTTCGCAACTCCGTTTTCGATTTTGTTTTCTCCGTAAACGAAGACCTGCTTAAGAATAACGAAAATCAGGCTAAGTTATACTACCTCCTCCATGAACTGATAGAGGGTAGATTCTGGTTCGGAGCCGGGAAGAGCAAAGGACTGGGACGGGTTCGTCTTGAAACGGACATCCCGTTTTCAACTCCCAAGCAGATACCTGCCCTGTATCCCAGGGCTAATCATCTTAGAATTGATTTGGTCTTTGATGCCATGAACCCGGTGTTGGTGGGTTGGAACTGGGGCAAGTTAGATCCTGAGGCTGCTTCTTTTGCAGACATTGAAGGACGGTTGCTTGTGGCTTCTATGAGGGAACTACCTGATCCCATCCGTGATCGTTTGGAAAAGGCCTTGGGAGGCCCAATTCTCAGCCCCGAAGATTGGAAGCAAAAATTTACCCAGTATCTGCCAAGGGTCATTGGCGTCTGGCTGAGAGAACGTTCTCTTAGTGAGGTTGAAACCTGGATATTACCATTTTCGAAGGTAGTTAAATTAGGTAAGGGAAAACACGCGATTTCCAATAATATTCTTGCCATGATAAAATCTTTGGAGGACAAAGACTTTCCTACCCTAGATGATGCAGAGGATGCTATTAAAGAAGCTCTTGGAAAGAAGGCTAACATGGCCAAGCGAATTGTCAAGGTTTTAGAAAGTACCCATCGAGCTCAGAAACAACTGGATAATGACTCATGGTTGCAGGTTGCCGACAGCCTTGGCCTGGATAGAGACTTGTCAGAACGCCTGGCAGATAATATTGAGGATGAGTCTGCCCTGGTGCAGATCCTGACGCCCGCTTGCCTCGGTTTGATGCCCCGACTTTACCAACAGGTGGACCAACAAATCAGATTGATCCAGAGTGACTCCTGGGTAGACTCAGAAATTTTGGACCGGGAGGAACATGTGCGAATCAAGACTATGCTGATGAACGGCAAGATTGATGAGTATCAGTGGGGTGATCCGGAGGCGGTGCCGGAAGGTGTCAACCCGGCAACATGGAGAGAATTCACCCAGGCCCACAGTAGGGTTCGGTACCGTCACATGTTGGATTCCACGAACTTGGACAAGAGTATCGCAAATGATAACAATCTAATTGAATTTCTCAAGGCCTATCGTAATCGCACGCGGCAGGAACTTGCCCAGCCCCATCATATTGATTTCCGGGCAGGCGGTGCCTCTAATCGGGAAATTTCCCGTAAGTATGGGAAACCTTACGATAATATTTTTATGCGTATGCTTACCTGGGCGCCATCCTCTCAAATGGAAGGATCGTGGGAGACATATATCCCGGGCAGCACTATCAAGGGAGCCTTTAGGAAGCGAGCCTCTCAGACACTGAAGACGCTATGGGGTGAAACCGCCAAGGCTACTGAGATATTAATAAACCGTCTTTTTGGTACGCAAGGGCAGCGAGGACTTCTCTTCTTCTCCGACGCATACTTGGCTAATCCGCACAATCCGGATAATTCCTGGTGTTCCATGGATGGGATCAGGATCGACCCGAAAACAGGGCGGCCCATCGAGACCGCCAAACACGACTTTCTTTTTGCCTACGGGAACCACCTCAGGTTTCAACTCAGGATAGACATACAAGATATCGAAGACCAGGATATGGAGGCGATCTCACTCCTGTTTCATCTGCTCCGGGACTTTAAAAGGGGCGATATCCCTCTAGGCGGTCAGAAGACTAGTGGTCTTGGTTGGGTCAAGGCCAAAGTGAATAGACTCGTTTGGCTGGCAACCGACTCAACTGGTGTGGGGGAAAAGCTGTTTGGCAAAAGAGGTTTGACCCGGGAGGGTATTTGGTGGCAATTGGAAGTTGAGGGTGATGAGGCCGCTCGTTTGTTGCAGCCAATTCATCCGCTGTTACCCAAAGAGGCCGCCAGTTTCCAAACGCCGCCACGGGCTAAGGCCGGTTTCGTCTCTCACAAGGCATTTGGTGGCCTCTGTGGAACATTGAAGGTAGAGGCAAGGATAGTGACGCCCATTAGCGTGCGGGAGAGCGGACAACCCTCTTCGTGCGTCACCCTTGAAGATGGGCCCGTAAATGGTTGGGACTTCTTTTCCATTTCCCCTCCGGAGGCCTCCAATAGAACGACAGACAAGGTTTATGCCCTCCCCGGCAAGAGCATAAGAGGGTTGCTACGCCACGTCTATTCAATTGCCAGCGATTCCAAGGAGGGTAGTCCTGATCTCAGCCGCCTGAACCCGGTAGACAGCCTCTTTGGTTGGGTAGGAAAAGGCCCCAATAATGCCATTACAGGACGCGTATCTCTTGGCTTCGGCATATTCAAAGATCCTGAAATGGCCTGGTTCAAAGTGCCCTATCCCTATGGTGGGTGGCGTTTTACAGGAAAGAAATGGGAGGAGGTTTCAGGCGGTTCCGTTCATAGGGTTATCATTGAGGACATGTGGAGGGTTTTCCCCCACGCTCCGCTTGCCCCAATTGTCGAGCAGTTGACGGATTTCAAACCTGACACTTCGAAGACGAACTATTTCAGGGCAATATTGCCGGGTGCGAGAGCCTGTTTTGATATTCGGTTCTGGAACCTTCTTGAAGAGGAATTGCAGAGGTTAGTATGGTGTGTGGTATTGGAGCCGGATCTCGCTCACAAGATGGGGAACAACCGGCACCTCGGATTCGGCAGCCTAAAGATGAAAATACTCCGGGACAGTTTTCTTATTGATTGGAACAAGCGATACTCCGGGAAATCGGAAGAAAGCTGGCGTTTGCCTGTACGGATTGAGGAATGGCTAAATCCGGATGTAATCGAGCATTACGCAAAAGTTAAAAAGGTCTTCAATGCTGAGCAGCTTTGATTGGTTGCGCCGCAGTGGTTCTGGCGCTGAATTACTGGCTACCTTGCACTGTCTTAAGTCGAAGTCCCATCTTTTCACAGAAGAGGAGGAAATAGGACCTCCTCTCTCCGGGTTAGTCAAGCCTTGCCAGCGATGTTGGATATACCCCTGTCCGGCTTTCCCGAAACAGAACTACTGCAAAACGTGCAACAGCATCCTTAAATGTGCAAGAAATCTTGGTAATGCCTCCAGGGCATCTATTGTTATTTGGGGTTTTGTCAACAACCTGCCAAAGCCGCTTGAGACAGGTGAAGGTTTTCATGACAGTCATCTCTCCGGTACTTATCTGCATGATCGCAACCACTTTTTGGTGACGATGCATAGACGCGATTTACAACCTTGGCTAAGGGAGGTCTTCATTTACCACGGTTCCGATCTGAAAGGCCTTGTCCAGGTGTTTTCCACTGTGGGACGAGGACCAAAAGGTGATATGGGCGATATCCTATGCAGGGTAATCCATCAAGAGAACCGATTTCCTATGGATCGGTTTCGTATTCGTTTTTATCCCGACCCTTATCAGGTTTTTTACCCCCACATTCGTGAAAATCAAGGGTTGCTCACCTTCGAGGCGTCTGAATTCTTGCGGCTGTTAGAGATGGCGGCAGTCTTCAAGTCACTCTTCCGACCGAACGAACAGGCGCTGCTTCATGACGTGATAAGGTTGAAGGACAGCAGAGAAAAACATTTTTATTGGGGAAGACTGATGGGGTACCTTAATCAGGAATCCAGGGACATGCTGAGTGCGTGGAAAGTAAAGCACTGGCCCACGAATCGCATCAAGTTATTATTCGAGCTTATTGAGTATGTTGCATTTACCCCTTAATCTCATACGCTATCTGGTGATTTGCCAGGTGAACAGCTCCGTTGTCTGGCTTCCGAGAAGCCTGTCAGTAGAGCTTTCTCTGGTATTGGGGACCATTATCGCAAACCGTCTTCCAACGCTCCAGGCTAGTCTTTGGCGCAAGGCCTTGGCTCTGTGGAATGAACATGGTGGAATCTCCCTCATAAGGAAGAAAAGCCTCAGAAACGTTCCTGATGCGTCATGGCCCATGGAGACAGTATTGTTTGCCTATCCTGGAAAGCGGACCTATGGACGTGGGGAGCTGATCCTGTGGGAACTCAAACTTCTCGGTGAAAGCGCTGATCACAATCTATTTCTGGAAATAATTTTACCTGCGCTAGAGGCAGCCGGAAGCATCGTCGACGAAGAGTGGCAGTCACCTAATTGTCTCTGGGGGCGCTTCAATATACACTCTATCTATGTGGCCAGGGGGCACCGTTGGGAGCCTCTGGTAGACAACGGAAAATTAGACCTGCGCTATCGAGCGACACCTCTTCAGTGGTCCGAAGGTTTGCTATTTGATCTCGATTCGCGAAGTAGATTCAAGAGACTGACTTGGGTAACACCTTTCGACCAGGTCAACTGTGAAGAGACACCAGATGAGGAGTTTCCTGCGAAGAGGATAAGACCTA
>JAUXHQ010000212.1 GCA_030621455.1 Deltaproteobacteria bacterium | reverse complement strand
ATTGAGGTTGTCATATTAGGAGTGAACTAAAGTTTGAAATGACTAAAGTGAGCTAAAATTAAGGATGAAAATCGTTTTAACTTGAGGCACTTTAGATCACTTTAGGCATTTTAGGCACTCTTCCGTAATAGGATATTTCCACAAAGTTACTTATGCAAGCAGATATTATGGGGGTTCTGAAAAAGTGAAGGGGGGGGGTACTGAGGCATGTTAACAGAGGATTATCAATCTTCCATTAATATGGAGAGGGTAAGATACGTCTCCCGCAAAACCGATAGAAAGGTTTATGAGGCAAAAAAGCGGGAAAGGTTTTTTAAGAGGTTCGAGGATGATTACGGACAAGGTTCCGTAGATGAATTCAAAGAGATAATCGAAGACCCTAGTTCCTCTCTGGCAGAGATAGGCAGGTATTATGGATTTTCCCGTGAGAATGCGCGCCTCATTTACCGGAAGATATACGGATTTCCCTATACCCAAGCCTATAAGAAGAAGCTGGAGGCTAGAAGAAAGGTTAGAGAGAGACTGAGGCAAGGAGGGGCGGTCAAACTGAAGAGAAAACGGAGACTATACATAGACAAGGTCATGCAAAAGGCTGAATCTCTGGGATTTTCTGCTATGACGCGGTCCACGGGAAACCCCAATAACATCTTGATTAACGGTTATAAGGTGAACATCAAAGGAGCCCCCAGGCCTATACAGGTTAATAAGAATGGGTATTTCAGTATCTCCAGGACAAACCTGGAAAGGAAAGATTGCGACTTTTTCATCTGTCTTTGCCGATCTGTTGGAAACGACACCTATTACGTCATTCCTTACGATGCCATGCCCAAGTATGGGGCCAATATGCCGGTAGACAAACACGGTCAAGGAGAGAAAAGGTCATCCACGCATAGGAGCAGTAAATATTCACAGTTTAAAGAGGCGTGGGATCTAATAACTAAGAGCGGAGAGCAAAGAGCAGAGAAGTATCAGACTGAATGCGCAAGGTCTTTTTAATACTGGAGGGCTGAGGTAAAAGAGGTCCCAGATCCCCGGACTGGCTTTGAACCAATAAATCAAATAATCAGAGGACACAAAGGAGGTTGTTGAGATGAAAATCGCTGTTATCAGTTATTAGCCATCGGTTGTCGGTTGTCAGAAATATTGATGAAACATAGCTTTTTCTATAAACGGATAGCAAGCTTGTCCTTGGAAACCAGAATATAAACCAATGACCAATTACAAGTGACCAACCAATAGGGGGCAAAGATGGAACAGAAACCTAGAGAAGAAGTAGAAAAGATGATCAAGGAAAGAGATTTAAAAGGATTATTCGAAAAAGCGACCGAGTTTCATGGCCATTATTGCCATAAGGTTGCTTATGGAGTAAGGGCGAGCCTTCTGGCAATGAGAGAACTTGGCCTTGAGTCATTGGGTGAAGAAGGGGGAAGGATCGTGGCAATAACCGATAGCCCCGGTCCTTTCTGTAATGGGATCCAATCTACCCTTGGCCTTACCCTGGGGCATTCCGATTTTGTGGTAAGGGATCTTGGAAAACTTGCATTGACCTTAGCGAGGCTTGATGGTTCTGCGGTGAGGGTATCTTTGCGTCCGGAATTCCTCGATGGGTTTCCCAAAAGAAATCCGGAATTGGCGCCTCTGCTCGGAGGGAGATACGGCACAATACCTGTGCCTGAGGGAAAGGAAACGCCTCTGACCATAATGGGGTTGATGCAGTATATTATGGAGAAGATGGGGATGACTAAAGAAGAAGAGATGAAGAAGATGATGGAAGAGATGATGGGCACGGTAAAGGCGGCGGTGTCAGGAGAACTGGAAATACCGGATGAAGAGATGTTCAGAGTAGAGAAGAAGACCATCGACTTTTCTCAATATGCCCCGGTCTGCCAGTGCACCCATCCCATAGTTATATGTGAAGCATGTGAAGAGGTCGTATTCGAGCCGTATATCAGGGTAAAGAGAGGAAAGAACCTCTGTATGGAATGTGCGGGAGAGGGATACAATGTGTTGGCAAAGGGAGAGGTGGCTAATCTTACTCGATGATTGGGTGATTTCCAGGGGATGATTCTTAAAGAGGTATTGAATTTGGCAAACCACTTGCACCCACGGCGTAAGATTTGGACGATGGAATGCCGGACTATCTGGTTGATAATCGGGACCTCCTTCGATAGAGAAGGCATGGTGAAACTGTGCGGAAGGTTGCATCCCATCAAAGATGTTGAAGCTATCCCCGATCACAAAATCCATGACATGCTTCACTTCCAATTACATCATAAATGCCCATTTTCAAAAAAGGTGCAGGGCCATCTAAACAGAAAATACTCCACAATGATAGAATTGATTGAAAAATTAAGCATTGAGAACATTCATAGACTTTGGAAAGAAAAGAACCCCGGCTTGAGGGATAATCTGCCGGGGTTCATCTGGGCGGTGGCCTCCGACAGCCGGGGGCAGATGAGATTGGTGGAGAAAGAAGTCATTTCCGAATTACATCAGGAGGGTTACCGGCTTATCGGGAATGGTTCTAATAGCGAGCCTATCAAGGCGCAGGATAACCAGGAAACCCCATTCCTAGAGGAGAAGATCGAGACCCTTTCCCGGAGACTGGAAGATACCCGGGAGGGGATAGCTGAATTAAGAGAGGAAAGGGATGGGAATTCCAGGAAAATGGGGAATATAGAGGTAGAAAAAGATAGATTGAGAAGGGAAAATAAGCATCTTCTGGGAGAGATTGCCCATCTCTCCTCAATACCGTCCGAAGAGAAGAGGTTGAAACGGGAAATGAAGAAGCTCAATTATGAGGTAAAAAGATTAACCTCCCTTCTTAAGGTTAAAGAGGAGGAGAGCAGAAAGCTCGGGGGTCTACTTGCGCAAAAAGATAAGGAGAGAGGTGAATTATCGGCTCAAGTGTCCGACTGGAAAGAAAGGATCCGGATGGGAAAATATCCCATTCCCTTCAAAGGGGAGAGGGTTGTATTAATTGGTGGTCTTGAAAAGTTGAACGGGAATTACAAAAAGGTGGTGGAGTCACTGGGGGCCAGGTATGAATATCATCCCGGCGCTGTTTCCAATGGCCGAAAGCGCCTTACCGAGGTAGTGAGAAGATCCGACATTGTAGTTTGTTTTACTTCCCATATAAGCCACGGCGCCAGTGAGTGGGTCAAGAAACTCTGTAAGAATTCGAACAAACCCCTCCACCTCCTTCAGCATTCAGGTGTTTCACAAGTTAAAAACAGGCTCCAGGAGATTGCCCCCTATGGAAATCGGTAGATGATTCCGGTTATTAAATCAGGGGAACCCTTGAGAACATGCTACTCAGCATTTCAGGAGAAGAATTCAAAGGAAGATTCACCGGTGAGAACGCAGAGATGACACGGAAAGCCGGAGGCAATCCACGAGGTGTAGCTTTTATTTTGAATTGGATATTTTCTCTGCGCGCTTTGCAGTGAACGCTTATGAAATGAAAACATTGGAAGGGAGGTTTCAAGATGAGAAGGATTTACTGTTTGTTGGTATTCCTTTTATTGATCTCTCTCGGTTGTGCACCAGCAATCTCTAAGCAACTGAGAAGGGAGGTGTCAAGGAACATAACCTTCAAGGAGGTTATTAAAGACCCGGAGATCTATAAAGGGAAGGTTGTCCTTTTGAGCGGCGTGATTCTCGGCTCCAAGAATACAAAGGAAGGGACCCTGATCGAGATGCTTCAAAAGCCGGCGGATATCGAGGGAAGGCCAAAGGCTGTGGATGAATCTGACGGAAGGTTTCTGGCTTTATACGATGGATACCTCGATGTGGCCATATACAGCCGGGGAAGGGAAGCGGTCGTTGCAGGAGAGGTCAGGGGCAAGAGGATCCTTCCACTCGGTGAGATAGATTACACCTATCCTCTCATCTCGATCAAGGAGATCCATCTCTTCAAGGTGAGAAAAGAGGAGAGAATTTATCCCTACCCTCACTGGTGGTATTCTCCGTGGTGGCACTATCCGTATTGGTACCCCTGGTAGTAGAAATCCAATGAAGATAACTCCAGCGTAAAGAATCCATGCCCAGAGGGGGCGTGTTTGCTCGCATGCACTATGAGTGCCTAAAGTGAGCTAAAGTGCCTAAAGTTAAGGAATTCTGCCTATTATAAAACTGC
>JAUXHQ010000081.1 GCA_030621455.1 Deltaproteobacteria bacterium | reverse complement strand
TTGATATATCCAGTGTATCATGTTAATCCTGTCAAAAAAATGTCCTGTACTTAGATTATTTTCATAAGATAATGATTAGTCTTCTGTTAAGCCTTTGGCTTGACCTTATCTGCCAGTTTTCCCAGCCAGCCTGACACCTTCTCTAAAGAATGGCTCAACAGTTCTTTGCTTTGTGCTTCGGTTGACCTGGCCAGTTTATGAACAAGTTCTTTTGAGCTGTCAGCGGACTTGCTCAGGGCCTGCCTGGCCGAATCGATCAGATCACTTTTTTTCTGCGCAGCATAGGCCTTAATGCCTTCGCCAACCCCTTCCAGTCTCGCCTTTCCAGCCTCGCCAACTTCATTTAGACGAGCATGAGCATCTTTCATCTGTTTTTTTGTCTTTTCCTCAACGCTGTCTATAGAGCCTTTGGCCTTTTCCAGAGCAGCATTCAGGGCGGCTTTGGCCTCCATGGCAATCTTTCCGGCTTCATCCACACCCCTATCACCCAGATCCCTAGACACTTCCACAAGGCCTTCAGCCACCTTGCTTACCAGTTTGCCGCTTTCATGGCCGGCAGCCTTGAGTCCTTCTTCCACGCCCTCCAGGTATTCCAGGGTTGTTTCTTTGACTGTATCCATTCCCTTTCCCACATCATCAAGGGTTTTTGCGTAATCTCTTTTAACAAAGGCAATTATTTCATCCTCAACCTGATGCCCCTTTGCGACTATTTTTTCCACATCGCTCTTTACACGCTCTTTTATGCTCATTTTTTACCTCCCTGAGATATGGTCTTTGACCTTTGTTGTCGGAAGAGACGTTTTTATGATATTAATCAGTTTATGGGCCTTTTTAAGATCTTTCCCTGCCTGCTCCAGGTCCTTGTTATGAATCGCGCCTCTCGCCTTTGCGATATGCCGGAGCACTTTAGCGGCAGCCGAAGATATAATTGACTCTTCAGCAGGGGAAATGATTATTACCGTGTTGACCGTTACCTCTTCATGGATGGTTTTTGCCAGGGCAGGTACTGTCCCCAGGACAACTGCAGCCAATAAAGTTAATATCAAAATGCCTGCTCGATTCTTCCTAATCATTAACCTCCTTATTCTTGTTTTGTGGTTTCGTATTACAACAAACATCCCTACACACTTCATCATAATATTGCTCCCGGGGAGGGCGGATAAATATTTACTTGACCTTGATTTCAATTTCCTTCTTTTCCGCTTCCTCTACTTTTGGCACGGTTACCTTTAAAACTCCTTTTTCAAAGATTGCCTCCACCTTATCCCCTTTGACAGATATCGGCAATTGAAAGGAACGCTGAAAGGATCCGGAGTATCTCTCAATATAATGATGGTGCTCGTCCTTTTCTTCCTCCTCCCTTTTCTTCTCACCTTTTATGGTAAGAAGATCTCCGGACAAGCTCACGGTTACGTCTTTTGCATCCAGACCTGGAAGTTCAGCTTTCACAATAAAGTTTTTCTTAGTCTCCGAGATATCCACGGAAGGCAGCCATTCCTCTGTGTACGTTCCAATAGACGGTGTTTCACGAAAAAAACGATCCCAGAGCCTATCCAATTCTTTACGCGATGAACTAAGCGCTCCAAATGGTCTCCATGGTGTTAATTCCATAATATCACCTCCATGTTTTGCGCCCTCCCCAGGCGACAATAAATGATGAAACAAACAAAACCCCCCTGTTGTAATTCTTACGGCAAAATCCTTTGTGTTCAGCAATATGCCAAATTCAGTCCGGAAGTTATGCTACTTAGGCCACAATATCAAACCAATGGAGTGATTCACCACCTATATGTGAAGCAAGAATTTCCGGGACAGAAGATGCTTCCAGATACCTGTTTTCGTTTAGGTGATAGACTTTTTTGTCCATCGACATACCTTCACCGACCTCATTCTTTAATAAGAAGATTTGACCCACATAAATTGATAGGGTTCGAGTATGATTCCATCAGAGATGTCTTTTTTACTGATCAGATCAACCCCTCCCTCCATCTTTAATTTTGTCGTATCTACCTCTTGTTCATGACGAGTAACATTATGTATTGCCAGTATTTTCTCCGTTCCAGCCGCTCTTAAAATCGAGAAAACGGAATCATTCAGGTATACTATGTCCTGTCTCGCAGCAGGATGAAATGGTTGTTGCTTTGTCCTTATTCTAATCAGATTCGTAACCTGAGTGAATATCCTGTTCTCTTTTGAATCTTTATCTTCCAATGCCTCAATGATTTCGACCTGTGCAGTTGGGCAGGTTTACCGCTTGCCGGATCCTTTTTTTTCATGTTTACACAAACTAGGGACCCTTAGTGAGCGGGGAGTTGCGGGGAGTGTAATTTGGCCAAAATTGATGCCTTGCTCAGGATGATAGTGGAACACGAGGCCTCTGATCTTCACATTTCAGTTGGTGATCCTCCTGTGCTCCGGATAAACGGACAATTGAGACGCACCAAATATCATGACCTCTCCCCCAAAGAGGTTGAAGTTCTTCTTCTGGAGATGCTCGATGAGAACCTTCTGGAAATCCTCAAGACAAAAAAAGATATTTATTTTGCGTATGAACTTGAAGGTCAAGGTCGTTTCCGGGGCAGTGTCTTCATGGAAAGAAAAGGGTATGGAGCAGCGTTCCGTTTGATCCCAACCCAAATAAAGACCCTGAGAGAGCTTATGCTTCCAGAATCTGTCCATACCCTTGCCCGCATAAAGAGTGGACTCGTCTTGGTGACAGGTCCAACGGGGTCCGGCAAGTCCACAACACTTGCCGCCATGATAGATCTGATGAATAAAGAAAAAAGTTATCATATTATAACCCTGGAAGATCCCGTAGAGTTTATCCATCCCAGGGGTAAGTGCCTAATACACCAGAGGCAAATGGGCTTTCATGTGGAAAGCTTTTCTGCAGGTCTGAGGGCTGCCTTGAGGGAAGATCCCGATGTCGTGCTTGTGGGGGAAATGAGAGACCTTGAGACAATTCATCTCGCCCTCACCGCAGCAGAGACAGGGCTTCTGGTTCTTGGCACCCTTCACACGTCGAGCGCCTCCCAGACTATCGATCGTATCATTGACATATTTCCAACCACTCAGCAACCCCAGGTCAGGACCATGTTAAGCGAGTCTCTCCGCGGAGTCGTAGCTCAGCAACTATTTACGAGATGTAACGGGCAGGGCAGGGTGGCTGCTGTGGAAGTGATGATGTGCAACCAGGCGATACAGAACCTCATTAGGGAAGCAAAAACTTACCAGATCCCCTCGATCCTTCAGACGGCTAAATCGTCGGGCATGCAAACCATGGGGAGCCACCTTAAAAAATTAGCGGAGGAAGGTCTTGTCAGTCAAGAGGAAGCAGACCTCTACCAAAATGAAGCAGGATGAGTTCAATCCTACCCAAGCGGTGGATTCATCAAGGCTGAAGAGCCATATCCTGAGTAGTGGGCGACTTACCGAGGAGGAGATTCTCCGGGCAGAGGACTATGCTTTAACACGAAAGATATCTATGGAAGAATCTCTCCTCTTTCTCAACCTGCTTGACTACACGTATTTGGGGCAAAACCTGGCTGATATCTACGAAAAATTTTATCATCCGCTTCTAGCAGAGGCCCCTCCGGACCCTGCCAAAGCAATGGTTCCTCTCAAGTTTGCTGAACGCTGGAAAATCTTTCCGGTGACTTACAATCCTGAAAAGAACGTCCTCACCCTTGCCGCTGCCAATCCGGAAGATCAGGATACGTTAAGGCAACTCCAATCGGCGTTTCCACCATCTCTCACACTTGCCTTCACAATAGCATCGGTCTCGGAAATTGATAAGGCCATAGACGTTCATTACAAGAATAGACCGTATGCACAAGCGCCTGAGCTGGAGGTTCCATCTGACTTTGCCATCCTAATAGCGGATCAGGAAGCTAGGGACAAGTTAAACCTGGAAGAAGTAACCCGAACCAGGAAAAAGATTCTCCTGCTTGAACCAGATCTTGCACGTGCAAGTGCCCTAAAGACAATCCTTCGGGGAGAAGGTTACTTAGACGTGAGTTGGATACTATCTTCTGAAGAGGTTGCCAAGACACTCAAAGAGGAGTCATCTGATCTACTCCTGGTTAATAGCCGTGCCTTCCAACCCCAGGGGTCCTGGCTCAGGAATATCCCGAAGGAGGTTAAACTACCGCAAATTTCTTACTACAACCTTACACCCTTTCTGTTAGGCTAAGAGTATCCCTACCATCAGATGAGTGAGGCCCTTATCGATCTAGTGTCGTTTCTTGTGAGAAAGAGTCTAGGAAATGACCAGGATCGACTTCAGGAGATACTAACACGTGTGCGATATTGTAAACTACTGGCCTTGAGATTGGACTTGCGCCCCGGTCAGGTGGACGCTGCCGTCCTTGCAGTATGGATTTCTTCAGAAGGGTTAGGAAAGGAGTTGTTAGGTGTCATAACGACTCCCTATAACCTGGAGGAAATAATTGACGCAACGACCAACAGTGATAATGAAGACAGGATAGAAGCAGCCGTTCTCAGGATCGTGAAGAAATACCAGACACTAAGAAAGGAGGGATCTCAAGCATCCACGGATATGCATCAGATCCGAAGCGTCCTTAGCCGCCGATTCTCTTCCCCGAAAACTGAAACGATACTGGAGGCCTTTCTCCATCTCATAAAAGACGAAGAGTTCTTGAGAAGGGTTGATCAACTTGCCGGTCTTATTCTCATAGTGGATCCGGGAGAGTCATATGAGTCCAGGATGACGCTTCGTTTGAGCAATGATGGCTATGAGGTGGAGGTGGTCCAAGATGCCCGTACAGCTGTGGACATCATATCCGCCTCCAAGGTAGATCTGGTTATTTCTGAAGTCAACCTGCCAGGGACTGACGGCATGAGGCTGTGCCGGGCCATAAGGGAGAACCCTGCTACTGTCCATACCCCTTTCTTCTTTATTACTGTCGAAGAGGGTAAGAGGCTTCCTGCCAGGTGTTTAAAGGCAGGCGCAGATGACTTTCTTAGAAAGCCGGTGGAACTGGATGTGCTTTCTCTGAAGATTCAGCGTGTACTGGTTGCGAAGACTCCCAAGACAGCGAATAAAGGTGTCAATGGGTCCTTAAGCGAGATGAACTCTATGGATTTCATCCAGAGCCTTTCTGAAGGGCGGAAGGGTGTTGAGATCACCCTTGAAAGCGGGGGTGAAAAAGGCAATATCTATATGCAAAATGGAGAGATCATTCATGCCTGTAAGGGAAACATCGACGGGGAAGAGGCACTATACAGGCTATTGATATGGCAGGATGGAGAATTCCAGATCGTCCCTTGTTCGGACTTTCCTCCTCGTACGATCCACAGCAGCACGATGTCTCTTCTAATGGAGGCGGCGCGTCTCTCCGACGAGGCTGACGGGTCAATGGATGAAGAACTCTGAACGGTTCAATTCCGGAAATTATTCGACCTGTGCAATTACACAAACCTAGTGTCTTGAGGTGTCTCCGATGATTCGGTTAACAGGGTTTTGTTAAGCGCTGGCAAGCGGTAAACTAGCCCAACTGCACAGGTCGAAATTTACTTGTGACAGCACATCGCTACAGGAGGAAATTGTGTTCAAGATAAAGACCATAAGAAAAAAGGCAGAAATATTCTTCTCTGATGGAAGCCGTTTGTCAGGCAGTTTTTTCGTCTCACCGCGATCATCCACCCATACAGGTAATGAGTTCGTGTATGACCTGCTGACAACCAATAATTCCTACCTACCCTTTGAGTTAACAGGTAATGAAATAATTTTACTCCACAAAAGGTCTATTGTGATGGCACTTTTGGAGGATAACGAATTAAGTGAAGACCCGCTCTGCCGAAAACAGATCGAGGCCCATGTCTGCTTCATTTCAGGTGAGACTCTGGATGGCAAAATATATACGGATTTACCAGAAAGCCACAGCCGTTTGTCCGACTTCTTAAACCGCAGCAAGGACTTTTTTCACTTGAAAGTGGATGACAGGGATTATTTGTTAAACTCTCAGTTCATCAAGATGGTCCGCCCGAGTCTGTCCCAATAAAACGGCCTAACCAACGTATACCCTACGAACTTCATCCATGTCTGTCAACCCCATAAAGACCTTACTAACACCGTCCTGTTTCAAAGTGATCATACCATCTTTTAACGCCTGTTCAAAGAAATCATCCGATATCGCATCTCTCCTTATCAGTTTTCTTATTTGAGAAGTACCTTCCATCAGTTCATGTATCGCCGTATATCCTTTGTACCCAGTTCCAGAACATGCCTCGCATCCGACAGGACGATAAATGGTAAGGTCGGGAGTAAATTCTATGCCCGTTGCTTTGAACTGTTCGTTACCGTAATCGTTGACTATCGCCTCAAACTCATCCCTAGGCGGGTGATAGTCCTCGCGGCAATTGAGACATAATCTCCTTACCAGTCTCTGGACGAGCACTCCGAGAAACGCACCGGAGAGATTGAGAGGGTTCAGCCCGAGGTCCAATAGTCTAGTCGTTGCCTCAGATGCGCTGTTCGCTTGGAGGGAGGAGAAGACAAGATGACCTGTCAGTGAGGCCTCAAGTCCAAGCTCAGCAGTTTCATGGTCCCGAATCTCGCCGATCACGATTACGTCCGGATCTGCTCTCAGAAATGATCGGATGACCATTGCAAAATCGAGCCCGACCTCCGGTCTCACCTCCACCTGTCTCAACCCGCTTTGGGTTATCTCTAGGGGCTCTTCTGCAGTCCAAATCTTGATACGTGGGTTGTTAATATGACCAAGGGCAGCGTGAAGCAAGGTAGTCGTACCTGAACCGGAGGGACCTGCAACCAGTATGAGACCCTGAGGCTGCATAGAAATCCTTTTAATGACATTTAGATTCCAATCGCTCAAACCCATCTCGTTCAGCTTCATTGAACAGGGGTTGGCAAGGATTCTTAAGACAGCGTCCTCTAACCCGCAATTGGTGGGAATGGTGGCAAGGTGAAGATCAAAAGGTGGGATATCTTCATGCTTGAATTTAATCTTTCCCTCTTGGGGCATCTGATTTTGGGTCGTGTCGAGGTTAGCCATGATCTTAAGCCTTGAGATTATTCCTGTAGCTATGGAGGCTGAAACCTGAAGATAGTCCTGGCAGACCCCGTCTATTCTGAAGCGGATGCCGGTTTCTGAGGACGCAGCAGAGGGCTCAATATGTATAGCAGAGGCATTCTTTTGGTATGCAGCAACCAAGATCTGCTCCACAAGCCTTTCCACCTTGGTGGAAGCATCATTAAGCACTTCTTCATACGCCTCGGCCCCCTCCTCTACTCCTTCGTGTTCCACTAGCCCTTCATACCCTTGGGTTTCCTTCCTGTCTTCTGCATCTTCATGCCCTTCTGCATCTTTGTAGCCGTGGTCTTTCTCCTCTTCAACTTCTACATTCTCCTCTGGCTGTTCATGGCCATCCACATTTTCTTCCTCAAAAGAGATATCCGGGATCAGATCAAAGTCCATTTCTTCTTCGCTGGTCGCAGCATCCTGCTCTGACAAGGTGTTTACTATTATCATTTCGGCATCAGCACCCTCTTCTTCGGAGGCCACTTCCTGAGTGTCAGCTTCCCCATCATCCTGCTCATCGGCCACATCATGCTCTGC
>JAUXHQ010000072.1 GCA_030621455.1 Deltaproteobacteria bacterium | reverse complement strand
ACAGGCGGTAAAAGAGCAAAAGGCATTGACTCTTAGTAAGTCTGTTTATGTCTTTTTGGACGAGGCTGGCAGACATATAACACCTGATCACGTTAGAGAGGTCATCTGGAAATCTGCTCTAAAGAAAGCAAACATACCATATCGGCCTATGATTCAAACTCGGCACTCGTTTGCTACCATGATGCTTGATTCAGGGGAAGACATTGGTTGGATACAGCGTATGTTAGGCCATTCGTCGCTTCAAATGATACACACTAAATATTATTCATGGATCAAAAAGGACACCAGTAATGATGGCTCAGCGTTTATGAAGAATATTTATGGGAGCACCTTTTAGGGAGAAGAAAGGGGTTGGAAATATTTACCCCAAATTTACCCCAAATACTAAAAAGGGCTTACTCCAAAACGACGTAAGCCCTTGATTTTATTGGTAGCGGGGATAGGATTTGAACCTATGACCTTCGGGTTATGAGCCCGACGAGCTACCAGACTGCTCCACCCCGCGACACAGTTACTTAATAAGTTTATTAACTTATAGGATTACTGCCTTTTTGTCAAGAGTTTTTTTGAGGAAGGTCAGGTTTTTACCCACGGAGACACCCTCTGTTTACCGGCATCCTGTGTCATCCACCTCATTCTCTCCCCTCCAGGAAAAAGGTTAACAACTTATATCCATCCTCAATATAGATACGGGTTCTCTTTGCTGATTCTTCGCTGAAGTTCAGATCTCTTGAGATTGTAGTTTCCTTATCATCGGATGAATAAATTGCAAACGGCACAGGGTCGGCAGTATGACTCATTACTTTTAGAGGGGTGGGGTGGTCCGGCAATACCATTATCCTGTGCGCTGTAAACCGATCTATCCTATCTAAAACTGTCCCCACAACCTCTTTATCGAAGCGTTCAATGGCCCTCATCTTGCCTTTGAGATCACCACTATGGGCGGCTTCGTCGGGAGCCTCTACATGGAGATACACAAAATCCTTTTCTTCAAGCTCCTTTAAGGCATACTCGGCCTTTCCCCGGTAATTGGTGTCAAGGTAACCTGTTGCGCCGGGAACGTTTATAACCTTTAACCCGGCATACATACCGATCCCTTTGATCAGGTCAACGGCAGAGATCACCGAACCTGAAATACCGTACTTATCTGATAAAGCAGGCATTCTGGGTGCCTTGCCCTGCCCCCACAGCCAGATGGAATTTGCCGGTTTTTTAGAACCCTTTGTCCTTATCTTATTGACAGGACTATGTTCGAGAATCATTCGAGAATCATTCATCAATTGAACGATCCTCTCCTCCCCTTTGCCGCTTGGCAGATATGGATCAATGGCCTTACCGGATATGTCGTGGGGGGGTGTCGTGTTCAGTTCTTCTTGACCGTTCTTCCAAACCATAAGGTGACGATAGCTGACACCGGGATAGAACTTGATATCTTCGGTACCGAGACTACTGTCTATCTCATTAATAATCTCTATCGCTTCTTCCGTGGATATATGACCCGCACTGTAATCATCCATGTATGTTTGTCCCTCTTTTATGCAGAGGGTTACCAGATTACACCTGAAGGCCACATCCGCCGGGCTGAGTTTCAAACCGATACTCGCAGCTTCAAAAGGCGCCCTTCCACTATAATACTCTTTGGGATCGTAGCCCAGGATCGACAGATTTGCAATATCGCTGCCCGGGTTCAATCCTTCGGGTATGGTCTTTACCAGGCCTAATTTTCCCTTCCGGGCCATTAGATTCATATTCGGTATGTGGGCCACCTCAAGGGGGGTTTTGCCGCCCAGTTCTTCAAGAGGATAGTCGGCCATTCCGTCGCCAATCAATATTATATACTTCATGCCAATCTCATTTGACTCCAAGAAAAGACTGAAAATTACAGATCCAGTACCTCCAATATCCTATCCAACTTCGGCGGCAGGGTCATAGGCTGCTTCGATATCTTGATGGCATTATCCGGGTCTTTAAGACCATGCCCGGTTAGTGTACAGACAATACTGTCCCCCTTCTTGAAATAGCCTTTCCCGTTCAACTTGATAACCCCGGCCACTGAGGCTGCGGATGCCGGTTCGCAGAATATCCCTTCATATTTGGCAATTAACTGATATGCGCTGATAATCTCTTCATCTGACACCATATCGATGATCCCGCCCGATTCATCCCTCGCTGCCTCTGCGCGCTTCCAGCTTGCAGGATTGCCTATCCTGATCGCTGTTGCCAGGGTCTCAGGATTCTTCACGACCTTTCCTCTCACTATGGGGGCAGCACCCTCTGCCTGAAACCCTATCATCTTGGGCAACGAATCTGTCTTTCCGGAAGATTTATACTCTTTAAACCCTTTCCAGTATGCAGTTATATTGCCGGCATTTCCAACCGGCAACGCATGGAATGTCGGAACAAAACCCAACTGGTCGCAGACTTCAAATGCGGCTGTCTTTTGTCCCTCTATGCGATACGGGTTCAAGGAATTCACCATTGTGACAGGATATTTCTCCGATATCTCTCTCACGATACTCAGGGCTTCATCAAAATTACCCTCCACTTGTATCACCTTGGCGCCATGCATCACAGCCTGGGCGAGCTTTCCTAAAGCGATCTTCCCCTCCGGGATAAGGACATACGCCTTCAAGCCTCCCTTTGCTGCATAAGCAGCAGCAGAGGCAGAGGTGTTGCCCGTTGAGGCACAAATAACCGCCTTACCTTCTTCTTCCAATGCCTTGGATATGGCGACTGTCATTCCCCTATCTTTAAAAGAGCCCGAGGGGTTAAGACCTTCATACTTAAGATAAATTTCGATGTCCTTATTTATGTGATCCTTCAGCCTTATGGTCTTGATAAGCGGTGTATTGCCTTCGTTCAGACTCACAACCCCTGACATGTCCGTTATAGGCAAGAACTCCATGTATCGTCTGATTATTCCTTCCATAATCTCTTACCCTCCGAAGTTGCCTCCCCCTTCTTCTATTCTGATCAATACAGTATTATCGAGGGTTATGGGCGAATCATCTATCTCTTTCAGAGCCTTTTGAATATTGGCCTCTCTCGCTTCATAGGTCACCATGAAGATTGGAACAGTCCCTTCGACCTCTCTTCCCTTCTGAATAACCGATGAGATGCTTATATCCAGATTGCCCAGGATTCCCGATATCTTTGAAAGAACTCCCGGTTTATCTATAGCGGAAAATCTCAGATAGTACCTGCTTGTAACGTCGCTCATGTTCTTGATCTTCTGCGCCCTTATCTTTTCATGCTGAAAAGAAAGGAGTGGAACCCTCCTGCTACTGCCTTTCATAATGTTCCTGCATATTTCCAGAACATCGCTGATTACTGCGCTCGCAGTCGGCATCATCCCCGCCCCTTTTCCGTAAAACATGGTTGAACCGACGGCGTCTCCATCAATAAATATCGCATTGTATGCTTCGTTAACCATTGAAAGAAGGTGACAGTTGGGCAAGAGAGTAGGATGAACCCTGGCCTCAATCCGGCGCCCTTCTTCCTTAGCTATGGCGAGTAATTTTATCGTATAGCCAAGTTCTTTTGCGAATTCTATATCGAGAGGCGTGATCTTGGAGATCCCCTCAACATAAATATCCCCAAGATCCACCTTAATCCCGTAAGCCAGGGAGAGTAGTATGGCCAACTTATGAGCCGTATCTATGCCTTCAATATCGAAGGTGGGATCTGCTTCGGCATAGCCTTTGTTTTGGGCGGCCTTCAACACATCTCCGAATTCTTTCCCCTTACTGGTCATCTCTGAAAGGATATAGTTTGAGGTGCCGTTCAAAATCCCGAATATGACCTTTATGTGATTTGCAACCAGCCCCTCCTTGATAGAGCGAATCACGGGTATACCACCGCCCACACTCGCCTCAAACCCAATATCTACCCCCCGACTGTGGGCTTCTCCAAATATATCATCACCGTGAACTGCCAGGAGGGCCTTGTTTGCGGTCACTACATGTTTACCTTTGCCAATGGCCTTCAGAGTGATCTCCTTTGCTGCATCGTATCCACCGATGAGCTCAATGAGGATGGATATATCCGGATCGTCGATCAATTCCCCAGCATCGGTTGTTAAAATCTTTCTGTCTACCTTTACCCCCCGATCGGTTGTAATGTCGAGGTCAGCGATCTTCCTCAGAACAATTGAAGCCCCCAGACGATCCTCAATAACCCCCTTGTTCTCCTGGAGAATCCTCACTACTCCCGTCCCCACAGTACCGAACCCCACTAATCCGATCCCTATTTTCTTCACTGCCTCCCCGCTTTCCCGGCATTTGTTTCGGCTTCTTCCAGAGATCTGTAGCCCAGCCCCTTAACCATATGTGAGTAAAGCTCCTCTGTCATGTTGTCGCCTTTCTCGAGTCTCTCTGAAACATCACGGTAGAGACTGGCTAATGTCTCATCAGAGTATGTCTCCAGCTCCCCACTCAGATAAGTTTCAAACGAGGTCTGAAAAGCTGTGTCTTCGGCGCTACTCAGTGCCCGTCCACGACCCATTAAGTTCGGATATCTCTCAAACATCTCTTTTTGCCAGCCGTACTGGATCTCGATAATCTTCTCGATGAGCGGACTGTCATTCAGCGTAGGGATGAGGTTATCCATGCGGGCATATTTCTGGGTCATCAGGTTGACACCATCTCTCTCTGCCTTTTGAAGGTCCTTGAGGTAACTCTCCAAGGTCTCTTCCGACCAGGCAAGGAACTGTGCCCTCCTCATGTCACGAAAGCTTTCAGGCTGTTCCTGACAACTCGCCTTCTGCCGTGTCGGCACAGTGAGGAACATCTTCAATTCACGATCCAGGATTTTCTCCACCAAGTCAGCTTTTTCAGTCATTGCTCCCCCTCTTTTTGTTTGTGGTTGTTGGTTGGTGAACATTGAGAAATGGCTGCTTTTTCTGCGAGCCAAAGGCCACGATCTCTAAGGTGAATGATTATCCTTCCTCGTGATGCTCGTACCTTACCCCTGAACATAATGTTCGTAAGTTTTCTTCATGCCTTCCTCAAAAGGGGTATATTCAAAACCCAATACCCGCTGAACCAGAGTTCCTGAATAGATCAGGTGATTATCAAGGGGAAAAGGCAGCGGAATCCGTTCCCGGTCGATAGTCTCGATACTTTTTTCTCTGACGGCCATTCTCTTCCCGGTAACCTCTCGAAGGACGTCTACAAACCTTCCGTAAGAGATCAACTCTTCGGCGGATAGGTTGAATGCTTGATCAAAGACCTTTTCATTTCCCAGACAGAGACCAATTATCTTTGCTGCATCCCACACGGAGACAAATTGGAAAAGGGCCAGGTTGTTATCCGGCACCACAACAATCTTATTTTGAGCGATCAGGTCAAAGAAGTAACTCTCTCTCGGTGCATAGTTATACTTGCCATAAATGATAGCCGGTCTTAGAGAAGTATAGTGTATGTTGCTCTCCTTACATTCCCTCATCAGTTCCACTTCTGCCTGCCATTTGTTAAAAGCATAATTGGCTGCCGCAGGGCCCAATTCCGGTTGTGGGCCTGTAAGCTTCGGGGAATCCTCTTTAATCGGCAAGACCAGGGTATCATTGTAAACCGAGGTTGTGCTGATATAGATGTAATGGTTGACCGAATGTTGTGACAGAACAGAGAAGAAGTTCTTAATGTCCCGTGGAATATAGGCGCAGAAATCTACGACCGCGTGCCACTCGACGGAAGGGATTACCCCCTTCAATCGACCAGTATCATTTCTGTCAGATACTATCTCATGGACACCTTCCATATTGAGCGGACGATTGCCTCTGTTCACCACATATATAGAATAGCCGGGTTCTTTTGAGATTTCTTCAACAAAGACCTTCCCGAGAAAATAACTTCCGCCGACAATAAGAATATTTTTCATTTTTATCTCCTTACCACACTAAAAAACTCCCTTGCCTCAACCCTAATAAGTGAGACCCGCTCACTCACTACCCCTCATATGGACGACAAATAAAATGAGTTTAACCACAACAGCCACCTTCCGGCGCTTTTCCCATGGAACGCTTCAGACTCTCGATGTTCTTCCGTGTGAGGTCGGCCCTAACGCTATCACCGGCTTCCTCAAAAAGGGGCAACCCCTTTTCACACCATTCCAGCGCCTTCTTGGGATCACTCTTCATAGCGTATATGTAACTAATATTGGTAAACTGCTCTGCCTTCCCAAGCTTATGGTCAAGCTCTTCGTATAACGAGAGGGCATCAAAAAAAGGGGCGAGGGCCTCGTCATATGCACCTTTGTCTCGAAAGACGGATCCGATATTTCCCAGTTGGCTCCCCACACCCAGTTTGTCTCCCATCATCTCGCAAATCCGGCATGCGTCCTTGAAAGACCCCAGTGCATCATCAAACTGCCGAAGTTGAACATGGAGGTGGCCGATATTGTTCAAGACCATTGCCTGACGGTGTTTATCATCTATATCCTTAAATAGGGCCAGGCAAGATGTGTAGGCTTCTATAGCCTTGGTCTGGTCTTTGCTCACAGCGTAAAGATTGCCTATCTTGCCGAGCTGGACAGCCTGACTTTCCTTGTCCTGTAACCGTTCGTAAATCTCTGATGCTTCGGAAAAATGCTTCAGCGCCGTATCACTGTCACCTTCCTCCAGACAAGAATCTCCCATCTCGTTTAAAGATTTTACCCTTTCATACTCCTTTTCTCTCATTGTCTCTCTTTCCTCCCTTTCTGACGAAGATAACCTCCATCCCCTTAAAAGTCAAGGAAGAATCAGTAATTCTAATTATGGCTAGCCGTTCGATTACAGTCTGTTTTGGGTTAGGGTCTGTCATGAAATAAGTATCACATCTGTGCATCTCATCTTCAGGCCATCTTTGCACGATCCTCAAACACAAAATCCACGAAATAGGTTCAACTATTCCTCCGGTTTTGCATTTTCGGATCATACAAATCTGACCTAAATCTGAGCGCCCATATGCAACACTTATTCCATGACAGACCCTTAGTGCCGGGTGAAAAATTTCTGTTTGACTTCAACAGGGAATCCACATATGATCTTCCTCAGGAGCAAGTATTTATGAAAACGCACCAACGAGAAGGTCTTGATCACATATTAGAACAAGAGTTGGAATATAGGATCATACACTCCCTTGCGCAACTCCCCCTGGACTATAAGGAACAGATGGCATTCATCCGAGAAGAGAGAAAAGGGGGAGTTAGATGGAGGACGGCGGGTGTACTCCTCCTCCTGGGGAAGTATCCGGCGCCAAGCGATTGGAAAAGCAGATACTATATCTTGCTCAATAAAAGGTCAGCAAATATACAACAGCCTGGAGATCTCTGTTTCCCGGGGGGACATCCCAATAGATGGATCGATCTCATATCGAGCCATCTGGTAGTGCCCCACATCCTTCCATTGAGAAAAGGCACTGCCTTCAAGACACAGAAGAAAAATGACAGGGCATCCTTCACAATCATCAAGTATTTTCTCGGCAACGTGCTCCGGGAGGGCTTTGAAGAGATACGACTAAATCCATTTAAGGTCGGTTATCTGGGGGCTTTGAGATGCTACAGGCTGGAACCTTTTCGCAGGGTTATCTTCCCATTAGTAGGCGTAATGAAAGAAGAGGTAAGCCTAAGGCCAAACTGGGAAGTGGATAAGATTCTCAGGATCCCCTTGATGTCGTTGTTCAACCACGACAACTATGCCAGATACGAACTGAAAGTGAGGGGGGAATTCAAAGAGATATTCAAGAGCGATGTGGTCAGTTATGACTGTTTCATCCACTATGAAGACGGCCAGCCGGATGAGATCTTATGGGGAGCTACTTATAAGATTGTAATGTCCTTCTTGAAGGTAGTCTTCCA
>JAUXHQ010000083.1 GCA_030621455.1 Deltaproteobacteria bacterium | reverse complement strand
CATCACTAATCAGTTCAAAGATGAAAAGAAAACGGTGGAAGAGATTTTATCAGAGATCGAAATGAACGAAGGAAAGGAGACGGTTGAAATGATAATATATTTGCACCTGCTGGAGAATCTTGAATTCTTCCAGCAGGACATGGATAAGGTTCAGATCCTTGATCTCCTTATATTATCATCAGATTAGAAGGGAAAGATGAAGAGACGAATCGCAATCTTCTTAATATTTATCCTGTATCCCCTTTTTGTTAATGCACAGGATACAATCCAGGATGAATTACTCCTGGAGAATATCACTAAATGGAACGCTCTCTCACCTGAGGAAAGGGAAACCCTGAAGGATAAGTACGTGCTCTGGAAAAGCCTTTCTCCGGATGCCAGAAGAAAGATAAAAGAGAATTGGGGGAAAGTCAAATCATTACCCCCTCAGAAAAAAGAGCAGATGTTGAGAAACTATAAGCTATTTATGCGTCTTCCCCCGGCAGAGAAAATAGACCTGATGCGAAAATATCAACTGTGGAGGAGTCTCCCAAACAATAAGAAGGAGCTTCTGAGAAAACGGTACAAAATCCTGACCCGGATGAACCCTGGAAAACAAAGACTCTTCTACAGAAACTACGACCGGTGGAGGAAATTAAACCCGAAGGAAAAAGAGAGGTTGTTAAAAAGATGGAAAGATCTTCACCCGAGAAGAAGAGGAATGGAATAAACGAAATGTTTCCGAAGCTGCACCCCGGTTCCGGGTTACAGAATATTATTGAAGACTATCCCACGTTCCCTCCTTTTGTAAAGGAAGGAACGTGGGATTCACTCACTTTCCGGGTCTCTGATAAAGTGAGCGTAAAAGTGAAAACCTGAGATTTCAGGCGGTTACATCAGATGGAGGACAGACTGTTTTGCCAGATCGAGATATGGGGAAGGGAATATCCCTATGAGGAGTGTCCCGGCTACTGCAATTATCAGTGCAACAATCATGGAGGGAGACCAGTGGAGCCCTTCAAGATCTTCCACCGGATCCTTCATATACATCATCACAGTAACCCTTAGATAGTAGTAGACGGAGACCAGACTGTTCATCACACCGATAATGGCGAGCCAGATATACCCTGCTTTTACCGCAGCGCCAAATATGTAGAACTTCCCAACAAATCCTGCTGTGGGAGGGATTCCCGCCAAAGAAAATAAGAAGACAGCCATCAACAGGCCAAGGACGGGGTATTTGAAACCCATGCCTGAGTAATCCTCGATATCAAGATTTCCTTCTCCTTTACGGCCAAAGAGGATTACAACGCCGAATGCCCCCAGGTTCGTAAAGGCATACGCCAACATGTAGAAGAGTATACTCGATGTCCCCAACTCATTGGAGGCTATCATCCCCACCATTATATAGCCTGCATGGGCGATACTGGAGTATGCCAGCATCCTCTTTATATTGGTCTGTGCTATGGCAACAACATTTCCCAATGTCATGGTCAGCACCGCCAATATCCATAGAAGCTGATTCCAGTCGGGTTGAAGATCCCATAGAGCATGCGAGAAAACCCTCAAAAAAGCGGCAAATACCGCCGCCTTAACCCCGACGGACATGAATGCGGTAACAGAGGTGGGAGCTCCCTCATAAACATCCGGAGTCCACATATGAAATGGCACGGTAGCGATCTTGAAACCAAACCCCACCAGAAGAAGCCCCATTCCCGCGAGCAGCATCGGGTCTTTCATGTAAGTTGCCCGGGACAGGAATTCCGATATTCCCTTGAGATCGGTGGTCCCTGTGGCGCCATAGATAAAGGCTATTCCGTATAGAAGAAAGGCGGATGAAAAAGCGCCGAGAAGGAGATACTTCAACGCGGATTCATTGGACCTGTTACTATCCCTCAGAAAGCCCGCCAATACGTATATGGATATGGACATGGTTTCCAGACCCAGAAAAATCGTTATGAGATTTGCCCCTGCAGTCATAAACATCATACCTACAGCCGAAAAAAGGATCAGGGCATAAAACTCCCCGTGGCTCATCCCTTCCTCTTTCAAATAGGTTATGGACATCAAGATTGACAGGGCCGCTGTAACAAGGATGACCATGTTGAAGAAGATAGAAAAATTATCTACCATTATCATATTGTTAAATGCATATCTCGGTTTTCCCCATAAGAGTGTCAAACTCACAAGAGCAATGAAAATTCCCAGTAGTCCCACATAGGCAGCCGGATCTTTCCTTCCTTTTGGCAGATATACAGTGACCAACAAAACCAACATCGCAGTAATACTCAGGACAATCTCCGGACACAGGCTTAAAGCGTCTATCTTGGGAATAACCAAATCCATATTAATCTCCCCCAATGAATGTACTCATTACTTCTTTGTCATCAACTCTTCGCTCGTGTTTAGAACAAGGTAGTTCTTTTCTTTTTGAATGCAAGCCTCATACTTCTTATTGAATTCCGTTAAGAAATGAGTCACGGATGTCTCCGTCTTACTCAAGAAAGTTTTAGGATAAATACCAATCCAGAATATAAATATCAGGATAGAGGCGAGGATCCCGATTTCCCTGAGAGACAGATCCTTCAAGTGCCTGTTTTCCTCCTTTGTAACCTCCCCAAACATAACTCTCTGAAACATCCATAACATATATACCGCTGCAAAGATAACACCGGTCGCAGCAAATACCGCATAGACAACATTGGACCTGAACGTACCCAGCAAAATCAGGAATTCTCCCACGAAGCCATTCAACCCGGGGAGCCCGATCGAGGAAAGGGTGACGATCATAAAGAAGGCCGCAAAAACAGGCATCACCTTGGCCAACCCTCCAAAATCCGCTATCATCCTCGTATGCCTTCTCTCATATATCATTCCAACAATCAAGAAGAGCGCCCCTGTACTGAGACCATGATTTATCATCTGGATTATGCCGCCCTGTATTCCCTGTATGTTCAGAGCGAAGAGTCCCAGAACTACAAAGCCGAGGTGGCTCACACTGGAGAAGGCAACCAGCCGCTTGAGATCTTTCTGAACCATGGAGACTAAAGCCCCGTATATGATCCCTATGATGGCGAGTATTGAGATAAGCGGTACAAACTGATGTGTTGCCACAGGGAAGAGAGGCATACCGAACCTGAGGAACCCATAGGTCCCCATCTTGAGGAGCACAGCCGCCAATAGCACGCTACCCACCGTTGGCGCCTCTGTATGGGCATCGGGAAGCCATGTGTGGAAAGGAAACATGGGAACCTTAATGGCGAACGCCACGAAAAAAGCGAGGAAGAGCCACGTCTGATAAAGTGAAGGCATATTGAGTTCGTAAAGTTTGAGAAGATTGAAGGTGTATTCTCCTGTTACACTATGGTTATAGAAATAGAGTACGAGGATGGCAACCAACATGAGCAGACTGCCGAACATCGTAAACAAAAAGAACTTTATTGCAGCATAGACTCTTCTGGCCGGGTTCCCCCACACCCCTATCAAGAGGTACATGGGGATAAGCATAACCTCCCAGAAGATATAGAACAAAAAGAGATCAAGGGACACAAAAACACCGATCATGCCTGTTTCCAAGAGGAGCAGACACATCATGAATTCCTTGACTTTCTTGGTCACGTCTTTCCAGCATGCTATCACACATATGGGCGTAAAGAATGTCGTAAGGAGGATGAGGAGGAGACTTATCCCGTCAATGCCGAGAAAGTAAGTCATTCCGTATTCCTTTATCCATGGCACCTTCTCTACAAACTGCATCCCAGTGTAATCCGCCTTAAAACAAAAGAAGAGCGGTAAAGAACATATAAAGTTGGCCATGGATATGACGAGTGCCATCCATCTTATCTGGGCAACCCCTTCCTTGTTGGACAGCATTATGAACAGCGCCCCGATAGCAGGTAAGAATGTGAGTAAAGTCAATATAGGTAAATCTAACTGATTCATCAACTAACTCCTTTTTCAACGTTGGCAGGTTACACCAGGAGGAAATAAAAGATAATTGCAACGGCGCCTACAAGTATGGAAAGGGCATAGTTCTGCACATATCCTGTCTGAATCCGCTTCAGGACTGAACTCGTCCATTTGACACACCAACCTGAACCATTCACTATACCATCGATAACTTTGGCATCGAAAAATTGCCAAAGGACGGTTGAGCCCCTCTTTATGGGGTTGACAAAGAGAAAATCGTAGATCTCATCAACAAACCATTTGTTCAAAATCAGATGATACAAGAGCTTAAACTTCTCCTTCAACCGTCTTGGAAGAGAAGGGTCCTTCAAATACATGAGATAAGCCAGACCCAATCCACCGAATGCTATGACAAGGGAAACTGCCATCATAAAAATCTCGAGGCCTACATGATGCTGGACTGCTTCCCCATGGGAAAGAGCGCTGCTGGATGCATAGGCCAAGTTACCCAGGGTTACCTCTACCGAACCCGCAACATGTCCTCCTGTCACCGGCGCCAGGAAATCATGGAAGACATTCGCCCCTTTTATTATCGGAATACCTACAAAGCCACCGATCGCGGACAGGATTGCCAGTATGATAAGAGGCGTGGTCATGACAGAGGGTGACTCATGGAGGTGCTTTTTCACCTCCGCATCTACCCGCGATTCTCCATGAAAAGTCATAAAGACCGCCCGGAACATGTAAAAAGATGTCATTAAGGCAGCGCCTGCTCCTAGTGCCCACAAAATTGTATTCTTCTCAAAGGCATGCCACAGTATCTCGTCTTTACTGAAGAAACCGGCAAACGGGAATATCCCTGCTATGGCCAGGGTTGCTATCAAGAATGTCCAGTATGTCTTGGGCATATGCGGTTTCAACGCTCCCATCTTTCTCATGTCCAGTTCCCCTGCCATGGCGTGCATAACGCTCCCGGCACCCAGGAATAGCAACGCCTTGAAGAAGGCGTGGGTCATAAGATGGAAGATGCCGGCGGAGAAGGCCCCCACCCCACATGCCAGGAACATGTATCCCAGTTGGCTGATGGTGGAATAGGCCAGAACTCTCTTTATGTCGTTGGCAGCCAAGGCCATGGAGGCTGTAAATACTGCGGTGGCGACACCGACAATCGCAACAACAGTGAGTGAGACAGGAGCCAGTGTGTATAGAACGCTACATCGCGCCACCATGTAAACTCCGGCGGTAACCATTGTGGCGGCATGGATCAAAGCGCTGACAGGGGTCGGACCCTCCATTGCATCGGGCAGCCAGGTATAAAGGGGTATCTGCGCAGACTTGCCTGTGGCCCCAAGAAAAAGCAAGAGGGTTATGGTTGTCATGACTAAGGTACTGACCTCATTGTTATGGTGCGCAGCGCCAAACACACCGTGAAAGTTCAGTGTCCCAAAGGTAACAAAAATCAACATCATCGCCAACAGAAAGCCGAAATCCCCTATTCTGTTTACAACAAATGCCTTCTTGCCAGCATCTGCAGGAGCTTTCCTCTCATACCAGAACCCTATTAGCAGGTATGAGCACAACCCGACCCCCTCCCAGCCGACAAACATAAGGAGGAAGTTGTTGGCGCTAACCAAAAGAAGCATAGAAAATACGAAAAGGTTGAGGTAGGTAAAATAACGTTTAAACCCCTCATCTTCATGCATGTACCCAACAGAATAGATATGAATCAGGAAAGAGACCCCTGAGACCGTCAACATCATTATGATGGAAAGAGGATCTACCAGAAAACCGACCGAAGTCTTGAAGTCTCCGGCAGGTATCCATGTATAAATAATCTTCTCAAACGATCGACTCTCCGGAGGAAGCTGCAGCAGGTCGAAGAATATCAAAACCGATGTAAGGAATGACAACCCTATAACTGTGCAGGCCAGCACACCGACAAATCCCTTGCTCAGTCTATAACCAAAAAGCCCGTTAATGAGAAAGCCAATCGCGGGAAATAAGGGAACCAGCCACACATAATCCAACATTTCTCTATTCCTCCAATTATCTACCGAACAGAAGTTCGAAACATACTGACTGAACCTTAGGCAGGGGCGGGTTTTTGCGATCTTACCATTTCATAATGTTAATCTCATCCACATTTATCGTTTCTTTGTTCCTGGACAGGTTCACTATGATCGCCAGGCCCACGGCCACCTCGGCCGCGGCAACGGCCATAACAAAGAAAACAAACACCTGCCCGTCCAGGGAATCGAGATGCTTCCCGATGGCAACAAATGAAAGGTTTACAGCATTCAACATAAGCTCTATTGCCATAAATATCATGATCGCATTTCTCCTGACCAGAACTCCTACTACGCCAATCGTAAAAAGGATCGCGGAAAGAACAAGATAGTATGATAATGGTATCATCTTTACAACTCCTTCTTTGTCAAAACGATAGCCCCCACAATAGCTGCTATTAGCAGGATAGAGGTTATCTCAAAAGGCAAGACCCAGTCCGTAAAGAGCAGGCCGGCTATGGCCTTAGTATTTCCCACGGCAGATACCTTGGCTGCGGTCTCTGTCCCCATATTTCCGTAAAGAACGCCTGTTGCTACAATAGAGACGATGCCACCCAGCAAGAATAGAGCAATAGAGACTCCAAATGCCTTTTGCAATGGGTGTTTTTCACTCACCCTCTTTTCCTTTTCAAGGTTCAGTAACATAATTACAAAGAGAAAAAGCACCATTATGGCGCCGGCATACACAATGACCTGGATGGCGGCTATAAACTGAGCATTGAGGAGTATGTAGAGACCCGCAATACTGAAAAAAGTCAAGACCAAAGACAAGGCGCTATGAATCGGATTGCGCAGGACAATGACCAGGATTGCCGAAATCACTGTCACTATCGCGATAAGAAGGAAGAAAAAGAGTGTCATGGTCACGTATCTCCTTTCACAATGGCGCTATTTACGCAAAAGCATCCCCTTATCGTATTGCATAGCCTCACGTGAATAATCGGCCAATTCATACTTAGGAGTCATCACTATCGCCCCCACCGGGCAGGCCTCTACACAAAATCCACAAAAGATACACCGGGCCAAATCAATCTCATAACGCTTAGCATACCTGCCAAGCTCATCGTCTTCCACGACCTCAATATGAATACACCCTGAAGGGCAGACCGTAGCACACAGCTGGCACGCGACGCATTTTGCGCGTCCATCTTCGTCTGTACGGAGCCGGTGAAGTCCCCTAAACCCGGGATAACACTCAAACTTTTCCTCAGGATATTGAATAGTTATGGGTTTTGAAAAGAAGTGTTTTAGCGTGAGACTCAATCCTTTGATGAGCGGTACAATCATTGAATTCCCCTTTGCCTATTGTCCATTCATAGATCATTGCCGTATGGACACCAGATTAAATTATCAGCGTGACTAGCGCAGTCACCACAATGTTGAGCAGTGTCAACGGAAGAAGTACCTTCCATCCAAACCTCATGAGTTGGTCATATCTGAACCTTGGAAAGGTGGCCCTGACCCAGATGAAGAAGAACACAAAGGCAAGTACTTTCCCTATGAACC
>JAUXHQ010000237.1 GCA_030621455.1 Deltaproteobacteria bacterium | reverse complement strand
AAATAATTGAGGTACCCGGACGCACACATGGGGATGTGATGGTCCATTACCCATCGGTGAAGGGGCTCCGGCTCCATCTCTTCACCCAAGCCCAGAGCCTCCCTCGTGTCTTGCCTGAATTTTTCCGTGATCGCTTCGAGAGAGATATCCCCACCCGTCATTCGCGACACTGTCTCCTCCCACCTCCTAAGCCAGTCAATGCTTGTACCCAGGATATTACTCACCCTGTCGACCGGCCCAAAGTGGGAAAAAAGCAAGAGGTCTAAATCAAGGGCCGCAAAACCTCTAATCGTCTCGATATTTACATCAGGATCGAACTCCGGCGGAGGGGTCGTGGGGATCAATACCCGGGAGTCAGGTATATAGACCCCCACAGCATCCCCCGTGAAAAGCCCCCTATCCTTCTCCGAATAGATGCAGATATGGTGGGTAGCATGTCCCGGGGAATCGATCATCCGAAGTCTCTGGCCTTTACCCAGGTCGACTATATCCCCATCATTTACCGGCATCACCCTGTCTTCATCAACAGGCAAGACCGCCCCGTACCACTCGTCGATGAGGTTACCGAAGACCCTCTTTGAACTGTTCACCAGCTTTGAGGGGTCCACCATATGTCTTACCCCCTTTTCGTGAACCACTACCTTTGCCCTCGGCATTTTCCTGAGTAATGTGCCGGCTCCTCCTCCATGATCAAGGTGGACATGGGTCACAATGATATACGATACATCAGCAGGATCAAACCCAAACCCCCTAATCCCTTCAATGATTAAGGAGGCTGATTTTGCCGGCCCGCTCTCTATCAGTGCCAGTTCTTCACCTAATATCAGATAGGCTGAGGTAAATTTCGGTATACCGAACACCTTGGCATCGATCAGACATATTGAATCTGTAACCTTCCCATTCTCCACTCTATAATTTCTCCTCTTTTCCGGCGATGATCTTCCAAGACTCTCCCCTTGATTTTAGGGCCGTTACCCTCCAATGATCTCGTTTGTCCTTTTGCCGGCATCAGATACCTGTTCCGCCAATTGATCAAAAAGTTCCTTGACCGGTAGGATCCTATCGATCTGGCCAATACCCTGCCCACATGAAAGGAATCCACCACTGAAATCCGCCTCTTTAACCAGTTTCTCGTTTTTTGCACCTTCAATCAAAGGATAGACCTTTTCAAACGGAGCACTTTCTTTCTCTAACTCCTGCACCTTTTCCGTTACATCCGTAATCAGGCACCTGTGGGTGTTTCCATAGGGACGTAATACCAGGACAGTGTCGGTCTCTTTGGCTTCAAGGAGGGTCTTCTTTACGTTGTCATGTATGGGACACTCCTCAGTCAGAAGAAGCCTGGTCCCCATTATTACTCCCTCGGCTCCAAGGGCAAGAAGCGCGAAGATGGCCTCTCCGTTAGAGACACCGCCTCCCCCAATAACCGGTATTTTCACCGCATTTGCAACTGCGGGCACAAGACAAAAGGTCGTGATGTCCAGCGTTCCGGTTGCCCCTCCGTTTTCAAAGCCCACTACGGTCACTGCATCCACACCGACGGATTCTACCTTGCGAGCATAGCGCACTCCAACGCATTTATGGGTCAGTTTTATTCCCTCAGGTTTTACCCTGGCCGCAATGTCATCAGGCGCTCTGTGCCCACTTGTTTCCACCATCTTGACCCCTTCTTCAATAATTACATCTATATACTCATTATTATCTATGGGTTGCATCATTGGGAAGAGATTTATGTTGACACCAAATGGTTTGTCTGTTAAATCCTTAATCTCCTTAATGGCATCTCTGAAGCTCTCCTTGCTTTTGTACCAGGCAGAGGGAAGGATCCCAATACCCCCTGCTTCAGATATGGCGCTCACAAATTTTGCATCCGTAACATACATCATTGTGCCGCCAATGAATGGATATTTGATACCAAACAACTCCGTGATTTTTGTCTTCAATTTCCCTGTCCTCCTTTCGTCTTCTCAAACTGTTTCTCTCCAGTTTTTGGGGAAAGTGATGGGCTATAAGCCCTACCAAGCCAAGCCAACCCCTCAACACTAAACGAGTTTGGACAAAAAGTAAAGCAAAACCTCTTTTGTTCTTGAATCTCGACCTGCATAATGTATAATTAGAGATTATATACTCTAGTTTTAAGAGAAGACAGGGGGCGGAATCAGAAAGGATAAAACCCTGTAATCCCAGAGAGGTCAGATGGACAAAGGTATTTACAATCTCATAATCAGCTTACCAGCAGACAAACTTATACAGGTAGGTAAGCTTGGGAGATTTCGATTCAAGAAAGGGTACTATGTCTACACGGGAAGTGCTGGAAAAGGGTTGAAGGCTCGTATTGAAAGGCACAAAAGAAAAGAGAAGGCCATGTACTGGCATATCGATTATCTCTTGGAAGTGGCCACAATACTTGACGTGAGGGTCCATACGAAAGGGTTTTTGACAGAGTGTCGATTAAGTGAAAAAATCTTTGAGCTTAAGGATGCTGAACTCCCAATCCCGGGGTTCGGGTCTTCAGATTGCAAATGTAAGAGCCACCTCGCATACTTCAGGGAATTCCCTGAGATGAAATCTCTTGACGGCTTATTATCTCCATGAGCACTTCAATATATATAATTCAAAGATGAAACTTTGCTTGTCCTTGGCGCTCAATCAAAGGTGTGGTAATCGGGCAGGAGGCTTCTGAGAACGGGGACATCAATGACTCTCTGTATAAGGAGTCAAGTACAGGTTTCCAGATAAGTACGAAGGGAGATTGTATAGGGTGTGGAAAAGGCCCCTTTTTGAATAAGAACGAATCGAGGATAGCTAACATGAAGGAAATTATCCTGTTTCCAACTTGTCTTATGAGCGTATCGTGTCCCTACTGTGAGACAATGGGGAATATGAAATTTAACAGACCTCCCACCAAAGACATCCTGGCAAGATGTCCCAAGTGCAAAGAACGGTTCAAGATTAAACTCAATATTAGAAAACACTACCGAAAAGAAATATCTATTTTTGTTTCTTATTCTTTCAAGGATATCAGTCAGATAGGTGAGGCTGATTCTTTCACGGGTGACATTATTGATCTCTCCAGGGGTGGAATGTCTGTGGAAAGCGCCAGTTTGTGGTTACCTCGTTTTAGAAATAAAGAGGGGAAAACCCTCACTTTCGTTTTCGCTCTTCCCCCCCCAAATAAGACTGTAAAAGTTAAGGGGGTGATTAAGCGGATTTATGAAGCAGAAGAAAAGGGGAAATTTAAGATGGGGGTCAGCTTTACCGGCCTGGATGACGTGACTAGCAGGAAGATCTCTTTTTTTCTGTGGAATTAGGCCAATGTCCATCCATAAATAATTCCCGGACAAAAATAAGATAGTTTTTCCAAATTCTAAGCAGTCAAGGGATTGTGTGGAGGCTTAAAACATACGCCGCACATACAATCCCGCAGACTGACGCAGAGATTTCGGAAAAGGGCCATTTCCGGATGGGAACTAATTGACTTTCATGGGTATAACTGCTCAATTCGTGATGTTTCTGGGTTTCTTCTTTTCCCTTTACGGATTGATGCATCAGTATATCTGTAAAAAGATATTATCTCAAACCAATTTTCCTGGTGCGGTAAATATATGTATTGTAATCTTTCTGGCTCTCATGGTTGTCTCTCCCGTGCTCTGTCGAGT
>JAUXHQ010000011.1 GCA_030621455.1 Deltaproteobacteria bacterium | reverse complement strand
AACGCTGAAGGGAATATAATCAACAATTCTGGGCATCCTTCATAAGGGCACAAAAGTAGTTTACACTTTTCCTAAGGGACGGGGACGAAACAGCGGGAAACTTTACGCGAGCACTGCAGTAAAGGCATTCGTATGAGGTGCTGACGTTTAGGCTCCAACCATGACACATTAGAGAGGAAACACCAATGAATATCTATCAGCAAATTTGGAATGCAGATCAGGAGGGAAACGGTATCAAACCGGTCTCTTCTATTGAGGAGCATGATCCCGATCACGGCTACGTAGTTGTCAATGAAAAGGTCAATGAAAACGGAGATCACAAACTGTTTCCC
Source organism: Deltaproteobacteria bacterium (assembly GCA_030621455.1). Classification (GTDB taxonomy): domain Bacteria; phylum Desulfobacterota; class UBA8473; order UBA8473; family UBA8473; genus JAUXHQ01. Next base: position 15,415 of record JAUXHQ010000011.1, on the reverse strand, counting down.
AAGGTCCATATCCCTAATCAAAAACAGGAGACATACGACTTGTGCAGAAACCTGTTTAACAATTATGCTCTCGACAAAAGGAGGCGGGAGACAAAGACGCCGGAAGAGGACCAGGAAGTCTACGATTTACTCGATGTGATTGTCTACAGTAAACCGATGAAAGCAGCCAGGCAGTTTGTTGCCGAGCAGACCGGCGAGACATATAGCCAGAGCCGCTGGATAAAGAAGCTCATCGACATCTGGTTTACCCAGTTTGACATGGGACAGGGCCGGGACTTGAGCGCATTTGAACATATCGTCGTTGGAGAGCAGAGCAAGGGAAAGGTGAGTGGGTATCACTTCTGGTACAAGTACTACCTTGACGATTCAATGGAGTTCTTGAACAGCGACGACATAGTCTACGTGGCCCCGCGCTATGAAGGGCCAAGGGCCAGGTATGGGGCACTGACTTCGGAGGGTATTCAGACTCCTGAGATCAGCACTATTGCTTACAAGTGGGATGCCTATGACTATGATACGGGAGCACGGCGGCCACTGTACAAGCCGGTGGGCGGTTTCTGGAACGGGTGCAGCATTGAAGGCCTTCTGGCATTGGGCACGATTCGTTTTCTGAGGGAGGCCCGTGCGCCAAAAGAGTGCATCATCAACGGGGCGAGTTATGAATTGAAACTCTTTCGCAGTGATGACAACCGACACCTTCGCACCTTCTATCCTAAATTCCTGGGACGACTTTCTGCGCCGGAGCCTATTCCCGAACCTGTTCCTGATCCGGTCCCTCCGCCAATCCCTTCGGAGCCTGAAGACGTTGACTCGGAAATCGATGTTCGGGTTGTTGCCGCACTTGTCAATCCAAAGGGTGACGATGAAGGATATGAGACGGTAACCTTGCTCAACGTATCCCCTGAAGATGTAGATGTTTCCAGGTGGTCCATCCGTGACAAAAACGGCAATGTATTTCGGTGTGAGGCCCTGACCATACCTTCAGGGGAGACAAGGGTCGTGCCTCTTCCCAAAAACACGGCCCAGCTTTCAAATCGCGGCGGTACTGTTGAGCTGCTTGATCAAGATGGAAAGAAGATCCACGGGGTTTCATACTCACGCGCTCAGGCGAAAAGAAAGGGCTGGACGGTCGTTTTCTAGGAGATGCCCAAGAAATTGACAGAGCCTGAGATTCTTCAGGTCATCGAGGAAACTTTTAAACCAGGAGGTATTTGTTGTGAAGACAAAGACCACATGCGTAATTTTGTCGGTGTTGTTTCTTCTGGCCTGCAGTCGAGGACAGGAGACTGTGACAGGGCCGGAGGGTGGAGTTGAGTTGTTGCGCCCCTTTACATTTGTTGAATCCTGTGACAAGGCAAACCCGCTTCTCCAGGAGATACTCACACAGGACATGAGAGGCAAAAAGACTCCTCTGGTACTACTCCATTACTATGCGGAGATTCTGAACAAGGGCACATCTCACGGAAGAATAGCAAAAAAACTCGATAAGCTCTTTCTTTGCGGCAAGCCTCCTGAGCAGATAGATGGCTACTTTCACGGCATCACCATCAGCCTCAAGTCAGGATGGGACATTTACGGTCTGCTGGAAGATGCCCGCAGAAAACTTGGAGTCGGAAAAGAGTATGACGTTGTTCAGGCCCTCTACGGAAGGGCGCTTTCCGGGACATCTCCCTGGGCAGGAAAAAGCTTCAAGGCACTGAATAGCGAAAGGCTCAGGGAACTGCGAGGGGGTTTTGAAGGCCCGAGAGAGACAGCCTATCTTGGAATAAACTCCTTCAGGAAAGACAATTCGGGTGTTGTCAACAACATTGCCAACTACCTGTTGCCTGTGATCATCGACATGGAGGGTCTTCCGAGCCCTGGCAGGAAACAGGAGTCATGGCTGCACGCAAGGGGCGGCCTATTTATTGCTCAAAAGACCCATTCCGTTGCCCCCGAACACCCCCAAAAAGAAGTCATGGCCTTGAATTACCGGTGGGAAAGCCTGGCCAACCGCCTTCCCAACAGGCTTCTCATAGACGAGATAGTGGAAATAGCAGACGGCCTTTTCCTCGGGAAGCTTTTCTATGCAACATCCGGGAAACGGCTTTTCAAGGAATATGATCCGGCAGTAGGAAACGAAGACTATGAGTACAGGAATTTCGGCTACTTTGCCCTCATGGACGACACGTGGGCTCACGAGAAAGATGCACTTTTCCCCGAACTGGCGTACTCGGTTACGGAAAACCTGGGCGAAAAGTTCACCACTTTCACTTTCGAGGATAACAATGAATGCCGGGCTATACAAGATGAGCTGGGGGATCGTGCAACCATCCTTCACTATCTTCAGGACATCTACGATCATATCCGGAAGGGTGATTCCTTTAAGGACGAATATTTTGAGGAGCTTCACAAGATTTTTATGTGCGGCAAACGGCCTGACGGCATCAACGGTTTTTTCCACGGTGGGGTTGTCTCCTTCAAGAACGGCGGTTTTCTGAGAAAATTCGATCGAAGTGTCCTGAACGATTTGTACCCTGCAGTCAGGCCCTTTTCACCATGGACAGGAAAGACCTTTTTGAATACCTCCGTTGAGGAATTAGGGAGGTATATCGGAAGTGATGCAAGTTATTATGAGGGAGTAAAACCGATCATTCTCGGGGCCAATACCTACAGAAAGGACCTGGGTATCAGTCTTCCTGTCACTGTCTTTATCGAACACCTGAAAAATGCCGGCATGGTGGTTGAGTATCCTGATGAAAAGGAGAAAAGGGAAGAGATTTATGTAAAATGTTTTTACTTCATCGCCACGAACGGAAAATCGGTCATGCCTAATAACAAGGGCAGGGACGTGCTATTGTTCAACTACCGGTGGCCGGAGTTTCACACCATGCCGCCGGACAACTTGTGTCGCGACGAATTGGTAAAAATTGCCGATGGGCTCTACCTTGGTCAGTTACTCTATTCCACCAAGCCGAAGGTTCCCTACGACCCGGACGCTGACCCAGCCATCTATGGATATGACAATTTCGGCTATTTCATATTGATGGATGACGACTGGCATACGATTAAGGAGTTTATTTTGTTTGACACTAATTGATTATAGTACTCCAACTTTGGTTTTTCCAGGCATGATTTTTGCTATCTTGCAACTTTGTTAACTCTAACAAATCAAGTGTACAAAATGGAGTACAGCTTTTGTCACTTTGGCTTACCTGATTTTGTTATTAACCAGACAATTTTTGTGCCAAGAAAAACCTAAGTTGGATCAGTATACAAAGGAGGTACGCTTATGAACGGTTCAGACACTTCAGCTTCAAAAGTTACCCTTAAAGACATCACCTTGGCGGAATATACCCTCGACAATTTGCCTCTTCTCAATCGACTCAGAGAGGGGCTTATGGAAGAAAAACCTGCGGTCTGCATAGAGCGGGCAATGCATTATACGAAATACCTGGAGAATGCCCCGGAGGATGAGCCTGCAGAACTCGGATATGCCAATGCCGCTAAATACTTTCTTTCCAGAAAGGCCTCTCTCTTTTTCGATGACAATCTGCTGGCAGGCACAACGGGTTCAAAGCCTTTCAGCGCTCCGGTCTATCCCGAGTGGACAGGGCTCACCATCTGGCCGGAGCTCGACACCATCAGCGACAGGGAGAAAAACCCTCTGAAACTGACCAGGGAGGAAGCGGATGATCTGAATTTTAAGATCTATCCATACTGGATGGAACGAAACATCCTGGAGTACACGAGAAAAAAACACGGCAACCCAAAATGCATGAGGGTATTTGAACGTATTGTTTTTTTCCTTGCCACCAAGGCAGGTTGTATCTCCCACACGATTCCCTGTTATACGGTAGCTCTGGAAAAGGGGGTGGAACATATCATCGAGGAGGCCGCATCTAGGGAGAAGGCTCTCGAGAACGAGGGGGGACTCGATGAAGAAAAGCGACAGAAGGTCGAATTCTACCAGGCCATACAGATAGCCATGGAAGGGGTCATCGCTTATGCTCAGAACCTGAGCAAGGAGGCATCGAGGCTCGCCGAAAAAGAGCAGGACCCCTCCAGGAAAGAGAACTATCTCAATATGGCCGAAGTGTGCAAGCAGGTTCCTGCAAAGCCGGCAAGGAACTTCAGAGAAGCGGTAAACGCCATCTGGCTTGTGCAGGTTGCCATCCATGCAGAAAATATCAACATGGCAATGAGTCCAGGCAGGCTGGATCAGGTCCTTTACAAGTATTACAGAGAAGCTATTGACAAGGGGGACTTGACCATAGAAGACGCCATGGAACTGGTGGGCTGTCTCTGGCTCAAACTGAACGACAACACCAACCTTGTACCGGAAACTGCTGAAGAACTCTTCGGGGGAGCCGGCACGGTGCCTGCCGTGACAGTGGGTGGAGTAGACGAAAACGAAGAAGATGCTGTCAACGATCTCACCTACATTATGCTCAGGGTAACGGAACTGCTGAAGACAAGAGACCCCAGCCTGAATGCCCGCTATCACTTCGGGAAGAACTCGAAGGGATACAGAAACAGGGTTGCAGAGGTCATTGTCAATACAAAGGCCGTCCCGGCCTTTCTAAACGATGTTACAAACATCGAAGTTCTCAAAGAGCAGGGTACAAAGACTGAACATGCTAGAGACTATGCAGTCATAGGATGCGTGGAACTGGGCGTGCCGGGGAGAAGTTACGACGCCTCCAGCGCGATCATGCTGAACTTGGTTTCCGTGCTAGAACTCACCTTGAACAACGGGAAAAGACCTGTAACCGGAGACGAGCAGATAGGGCCGGTTACAGGGGATCCATCCCACTTTGAAAACTTTGATCAATTCTGGGGGGCATTTAAGAGCCAGTTCGCCTGGCTTGCGGGAAAAGCGATTGAGCTCAATGAATATTTCGGACGCGCATACCAGGAAGTTCTGCCGTCGCCACTCCTTTCCGCATTCTTTGAAGGCCCTTTGGAAGAAGGCAAGGACCTCATATTCGGAGGGGCTCTCTACAACTCATCGGGAGCCACGCACATTGGATTTGCAGACACTGTTGACTCCCTGAACGCCATTGAGCAGGCGGTGTTCGTTGATAAAAAATGTTCCTTTGCGGATCTCAAGAAAGCCCTTGCCGCGAACTTCGAAGGCTACGAAGAGCTTCATGCCTACCTCGTAAACAGTACCCCCAAATACGGCATGGATGTAAGGATTGCCAAAGAGAACTCGCAGAAGCTGATACGCTTTATCTATGACTTTTACCAGCGTCACGTGAACTATCGGGGCGGAAAGTACAGACCCGGTTACTGGACTATGACCAACCATGCGGGGCAGGGGAAACTGGCAGGTGCCCTTCCGAACGGCAGAAAGGCCTATCAGGTATTGGCAAGTGGTATTACTCCGGTGTCACAGGCAGCCGGAGATCTCCCCACATCACTGAGGATGATAGGCGGACTTGAGAGTAAATGCATAGCAAGCGGGGAAGCCCTCAATCTCAAGTACCCATCGGTGCCCACTGACAAAGACATTGAAACGCTTGGGCAGGCCGTTGAGGCATATTGCAAACATGGCGGCCTGCACGTGCAGTTCAACATCATGTCATACGATGACCTGATCAAGGCAAAGGAAGCCCCTGACGATTACCCTGAACTCCTTGTCAGGGTTTCCGGTTACTCGGCTTACTTCAAGGACCTGAACGAGGCCATGAAGGATGAGATCATCACAAGGACGGCCTACGACATAAAGACGGGTGAGGCGGTTCCCTTTCCCGAAAAGAACAAAGACATGCTGTCATATGAATAAGGAGGTTGTGATGTTGAAAGATATTTTTGAGTCTTTTGACTCTGAAATAACGGAGGAGTTCCTCGAATTGCTTCTCAATGCAATGCGGATCTCTTATTTTTTCAACAGGGATTTAAGGAAGAACATAGAAAGTTTTGAAGGAAGGTACCTTTTCAAGAGCAGGGACGGCAAAATTACTGTTGCGGCTATTTTTGAAGACGGCAGGATGAAAGTAATGGAAAAGGAGATAGGCGACACGGATATCACCATCAGTTTCAGAAGCGCCAAGGCCCTTAGGGATTTTATCTTCTCACCAAAACCCGACATACTTGGTTCTATCCTGAGGCAGGACGTGGTGGTGGACGGCAATTTCAACTACATGTACAAATTTGCTTACATGGCCAAACACCTTCAGCTGATGGTGACGGGCCAGTTGTAGTGAAAAGGAGGTAGAGAAAATGCAAATAGACTTTCATCATGCTGTAACGTACACGGTGGCCCGCCTGGCTGCATTTGGCCATCGAGAGGCCGAGACCATCGCCTATTGCTCACAGTACGTGGACGACGCGACCAACAGCGGCACCATTAAATTTCAAAACAATGCCATGTACTCTCGTATCAGTTCAGCTCACAAGACCCTGGACTACAGAAATTTTAACGAACTCGCCAATCATTTTGTGTGGATACCCTTTCACTTTCTCCCTGGAAATGGGGGGAAAAAGGCAGGTGAAAACCCTGACGGGTCCTTCGTCAAAAAAATCATCTGTCAACCCAACAGCTCTGTGGCAAAAGATATGATACGGGCATGCATCGAGGAAAGGAACGCCCTTTACGGGCTTCACCGGCTCGGTATCACCATGCACGTGTATGCGGACACGTGGGCACACCAGGGGTTTGCCGGTATCGTTCATGACGTAAACGACATTACCGCGCTCGACGACAACGATCAACCGGATACCGGCTTCTTGTCAAAGCTCAAAAACTTTTTTGGCGACCTTTTTGATGAAAACGCAGGTAAATTTGTCGGTGACGTCTTACCCCTGGGCCATGGCGCCGCACTCAGCTATCCGGACCTCCCTTACCTGAAATGGAAGTACAAGGACACCAACGGAAATCCGGTGGAACGGGACAATCCAACCGATTTTTACGAGGCAGCCAATGAGATGTGCAAGGCTATGCAGCGTTTTCGTGTCGGTGACCCGGAAGCTAGCGTACCGGGCCTGCCTCCGGTAGATCATGAGAAGATTTCCCAACTGCTGAGATCGATTACAGATGAAGATGGAGATGCCCGTCATGGCGAATGGCTCAAGAGGATCGGTGAGGGTTATTTCAGCTTTCCGCCGACAAAGATCGAGTACCGGGCAAAGGGTGTGGGTTCATGGAAATATCAGACCTTGGGAACGCGTAAGAAGAAAGACAAGAAAAGCGACGTCTTCCCCTATGACCCGTCGTTTCTGGGAAGTGATTGGAAGCTGTTTCACGATGCCCTGCAGGCGCATCGCCTGACCGTGATTCGTGACATTCTGCCCCTTTATGGGATATGCGCCGCATAGTGGCGTTAGTTGCAGATGGAGTGCTGGGGATTTACATTATTATTACCATTGAAGGAAACCACCCAGGAATCGCTTTTTGGAGAACAAGAGATGAGATCCAGGGAAGACCTCCGTAAGACACTGAACCGGATAGACAGAAAAGGATACAAAGCGTATAAGGACATCAAGGGGGAATACGACTTCGCGCAATTCGTTCTATGTATAGACCATGTCCAGGGTGACCCGTTTGCCTCTCCTTCCAGGGTGCGGGTTAGGGTGCCACAAGTAACGGCGAAGTTTCCAGGTTCACTAATCAGTACCAAAACAAGAAGGATTGCTTTGAGTGATTACCTTACAAGGCAATTCAAGAAAGCCGTAAGGGATTGCGTCAAAGGGAACAGAGGGATAGGAAACAGTGGAATCATAGATATTGATAGGCCCGGGCAGGAGGTGCTCGAAAGGACGTCTGTCTTGATTGGCGAGGATTCAGTGGAGGCCAGGTTTGTGATGGGGTTGCCTGCTTCGGGAAGGACGATTCTATCGAGGGAGGCTTCTGAGATGTTCTTCAGTGAAGTCCCGGGGTTGGTAAAAAGGTCTCTGGAATTCCAGAGACTGAATTCAAAACACCTGACAAATCATATCGAGGTTGTTGAAGACCAGGAGTTCATCAGGGGGCAGTTGGACAATCATGGCTTGGTTTCATTCACAGCCAACGGCTCCATTCTTCCCCGCAGAAGCGGGATAGACGACCAGCCACTCTCACGCTCCCCCGACCCTTCGGGGCATATCGTTCCGTTCGAAACGCCATCCTCTCTTGAGGTTGAATTCATCACCACTAACAGAGGAAGAATAAGGGGGATGGGTATCCCGAAAGGGATTACATTGATAGTGGGGGGTGGATTTCACGGGAAATCCACCCTCTTGAATGCCATAGAAAGGGCAATATATTGTCATCTTCCCGGAGACGGAAGGGAATATGCCGTAACGCATCCGGGGGCCGTGAAGATAAGGGCCGAGGACGGAAGACGGATTGAAAAGGTGGACATAAGCCCTTTCATACGGAACCTGCCCTTTGGCAAAGATACTACCGGGTTTTGTACCGATAATGCAAGCGGAAGTACGTCTCAGACAGCCAATATTATGGAGGCCCTGGAGGTGGGGGCATCGGTTCTCTTGATGGATGAAGACACATCCGCTACCAATTTCATGATAAGAGACCTCCGTATGCAGGCATTGGTCTCTAAGGATAAGGAACCGATCACACCTTTCATTGACAAGGCTAGGCAACTCTATACAGAACTGGGGGTTTCCACCATCCTGGTCATGGGTGGATCGGGCGACTATTTTGATGTGGCAGATACGGTATTGATGCTCGATGGATACAGACCGGGGGATGTTACGGCTAGAACCGAGGAGATTGTACAAAGGTTTAAGAGTGGAAGGAAGAAGGAAGGCGGGACCGGTTTTGGAAAGGTTTCCCATAGGGTACCGTTGTCCGGGAGTTTCAACCCTCAAAGGGGCAAGAGAGACGTGAAGATAGACGTCAAAGGCCTTAAGAATATTCTGTACGGCAGAACGTCCATCGACCTTTACTATGTTGAACAGCTTCTCGATACCAGCCAGACCAGAGCCATAGGGGATATTATCTACTACTACTCCCAAAGATATTTAGAGGAGGGCGACACCCTCAAAGTTGGTCTGGACAGGGTGATGACAGACCTGGAAGCTGCGGGACTCGACACCCTTTCCCCGCGCAAGATGGGGAATTATGCGCTTCCCAGGATATTTGAGGTGGCAGCGGCCATAAACAGGATTAGAACGTTGAGGGTAAAGTGAGTAACCTCCGAAAGGATGGTGCATGATGAAGAGTTACAGGAAGGAATTGTGGTTTAAAGTACCCACCAGACGTGCCTTTATCAATATCACCCCACAGATTGAAGAGTGCCTGAAGGAGAGTGAGGTCAGAGAGGGGCTTCTCTTAGTAAATGCCATGCACATAACGGCCTCTGTCTTTATCAATGACGACGAATCAGGGCTTCACCATGACTATGATAAATGGCTAGAGAGGCTCGCTCCTCATGAACCCGTCTCTCAGTATAGGCATAACGTGGGTGAGGACAATGCGGATGCCCACATGAAGCGTCAGGTTATGGGACGGGAGGTGGTCGTGGCCATTACAGAGGGGAGCCTCGATTTTGGTACGTGGGAACAGATTTTTTACGGAGAGTTCGACGGCAGGCGTAGAAAGAGGGTGTTAGTCAAGATAATAGGGGAATAAGTAATGTTTCCTGTCAACTCACCCGGACGGGGAAGTTATTTATTGTCGTTCATTTATTTCTTGATAGGATCGATATACAGACCTCCATATATTAAATAATAACAAGAAACCGGCAACTGCCAACGGTCTTTCCATTAACGTTGCGTAGCGCGGCGGATAAGAGCAACCAATCCGTCTGCCTGTTGTCCTTTGAAACTTCTGGGAAGACCATGGATGTTTGCAAGACCTTGGGGGGCGTGAGGCTTATTTGTGGCCAGGTGCACCATGCATTGATTGCTCATGACCCGAAATGGTGAGCGATTCTGACGTTGCGCGGAACGTTCCCGGAAGAGATAAAGCGCTTTTAACACGCGTTTTCCCTCAGAATCTAAATCACGTGCCCCCTTTATTTTCAAATAAGCACGGGGGTCAGGCTTCTTGGGTTCAAAAGTCAATGCCTCCAGTTCTCGGAACCTTTCCTCGGCCGTGTACTGGAGTCCTTCCAGGGAAAGCTGTCGATCAAACCGATGGCGTAACGATATAAGGTAATGGGTATCCAAACGCGCGTATTCCAATTGATCAGACTTAAGAGGGCGTTTTGCCCAGTCGCAGCGCTGGTATCTCGATTTCTTCAGGTGTTCAACCCGAAACTCCTTGTGCAAGACATGGGCCAAACCGCAACGCTTATGCCCTAACAACTGCCAGGCTACTGCAGTATCAAATATATTGCGAATCCGAAAACCATAATCCCGCTGTAACGCCAGCAGGTCATTGTTACAAGCGTGGAGAATCTTTTCTATGGAGGGAGCTTCCAGAACTCCCTGAAGCGGGCCCAGGTCGTCAATGGCCAACGGATCAATAATAATGTCTCTCTCGGGGGTCGACACTTGGATCAGACACGTCTTTTCAAAGTACCTGTAAAATCCGTCAAACTCCGTATCGAAACCCAAATAACTATGGCGCTGGAGTTCATCCACAATATCACACAAAACATCAAAAGATTCAACCAGTTGCACTTTTTCCACAGTACACTCACCTGCCCCTCTAGTTGTAGGAAGAAACACAGTTTCTACTGCATTTCGAAAAAGATAAGCCGTTCGCAAGACTCAATTGTCACGGGGTTAAATAATATTCAAGCACACAGTATATAGAAATCTCTTTCGTGCGTCAAGCTGCTCAACTGCACAGGTCAATATTTTTTTCGGTAGCTTCCAGCATCTCGCATTGATGTTCCCACCTCCTCAGAAGTTCATCTAACTCTGCTTTTACCCCGCCATATTCGATTGTCAACCGATTGCTCTCTCGTTTGTCCTTGTATGTTTCAGAGTCAGCCAATTGATCGAAAAGTGTTTTTTCCAGTCTCTCCAGATCTTCAATACGTTCTTCAGTCTTTGCCAGCCCTTTTTTGAGAGGTCCCAGTTCTCTATTGATAAGCTTGCGACGTTCCGCTTCCCTTCGCCTCCGGTCTTTCGGGGTTTCTATTGCCCCTTTATCTTTCTTAGCGACCGGCTTTTCAGGACCCCTTTCTTCCCTTACAGGTCGTAGCAGCGAGTCTTCAGAACGTTTGATATGATCAATATAATCTTCGAGGTTGCCCGGATATTCTTCCACTTTTCCGTCCGAAATATCCCAAATTCTGGTAGCAAGACTGTTGATAAGCCCCTGGTTGTGCGAAACAAAGACGAGTGTGCCGTTGTAATCCTCCAGCGCTCGGGTCAATACTTCGCAAGAGATGAGATCGAGATGGTTGGTCGGTTCATCCATCACCATCAGGTTTCCCGGTTTTATGAGGATACGCGCCAAGGCTACACGGGCCCTTTCTCCGCCGGAAAGTATGGCGATAGGCTTGTCTACGTCATCCCCGGAAAACAGAAAAGCGCCGCATACACCGCGCACAAAACTCATCCCAGCCTGGGGGACTGCCTGGTAGACCTCCTCCAATATCGTATTGTCCTCATTGAGAAATTCTGCATGGTGCTGTGCATAATAACTCAATGTCACGTTATGGCCGAGATCGATCTGTCCTGCATCCGGAGGGGTTTCTCCCGCAATCATTTTAAGGAGTGTTGTCTTCCCGACCCCGTTCTTTCCGATGATTGCCACCCGTTCCCCACGTCTCACAGAGAGCTTAAGATCTTGATAAAGATACCGGTCGCCAAAATGCTTTGTAACCCCCTGGATTGAAAGAGCAGTTTCACCGCTTCTCGGTACGTCAGGAAAGGAGAAACGCATCACAGCCCGCTTCTTGTGTGTTCTCACTATTTCCACCTTCTTCAACATCTTTATTTTGCTTTGTGCCTGGCGGGCCTTGGTGGACTTGGCTCGAAAGCGTTCGATGAACCGCTTAGCCTCCTTGACCTTCTGTTCCTGGTTACGAACTCTGGCATCTAAAACCCTCGCTTCTTCCTCGTGCGCGGCCAAATAGTCATCGTAGTTTCCGGCATAGACCCTGAACCCCTCCGGTTCCAGGCTCATGATGCGGTTGATTTGACTATTGAGGAACTTACGGTCGTGACAGATCAGAATCAAGGAATGGTTGAAACCCAATAGAAACTCCTCCAGCCATAGCACTGATGGGACATCCAAATGATTGGTCGGTTCGTCGAGTAAAAGAATATCAGGATCCTGGAACAAGAGACCGGCCAGGGCCGCACGCATCTTCCACCCACCACTCAATTCCTCCAGAGGTGTGTCGAAGCTTTCAACAGAAAACCCCAATCCGAACAGAATCCGTTCAGCCTTGTGAGAAGAAAATCGGGTATCCATATGGTCGATTTCACTGTAGAGTTCAGCTATCTCGTGGGAGAGTGCTGTCTGCCGCCTAGGATTTTTTTCTTGTTCCAGATTGGTTTCAAGTCTCTTTAGCTGCAGATCCCGCTCCATTTTTCCGGGGATCGCGTTGAGAACCGAGGCAAGGAGTGTCCCTTGGGAGATTTTTGAGATGTCCTGGGGAAGGTAACCGATACGAAGCCCCCGGGCTTTGGAGACCTCACCATGATCAGGGGAAACCTCTCCTACCAGCAAACGCAAAAACGAGGTTTTCCCGGTTCCATTCGCCCCCACAAGGCCGATACGGTCCTGTCTGTTGATTTGGAATCCTATTCTATCAAATAGCGTCTTTCCTGAAAAAGAAAGGGAGAGGCTATCAACAACGATCAGGCTCATGTATAATCTATTCGTTCAACGCTCACCCTTTCGAGTGAGTTGATAATGACCAACAACAAAAAAGCGTCTGACTGTCTCCAGGACCACGAATCCACGAGAGGGAGAAAGGCACGGCCGCAGCTGACCCGGCTTGACAAGGATGATGGTCTTTTGTCACAAATGTATTCCATCAGAAATTTTAAAGCTCCGATGAGGATTTCAAGATTACGGTCGACGCACCATTGGCACGAACCGCACGGGAAGGTCATCGACTTTCTCTATACGTCCTGATATCTTGCGAAGGATGACGAGACGTTGCACACCAACACCCAGGGGCAGAATCATTCGCCCGCCTTCTCTCAACTGGTTAACCAGAGCCTGCGGGATATGCTCCGGGGCACAGGTTACGATTATGTCGTCAAAAGGGCTATATTCCGGCCAACCTTCATAACCGTTGCCGGTCAGCACATTGACCTTTTCATATCCTTGTGCGGAGAGAGCCTTGCGGGCATGATCCGCCAATTCGGGAACAATCTCAATGCTGTAAACCGCGGCGCCCAACTCGGCAAGGACGGCGGCCTGATATCCGGACCCGGTCCCAATTTCAAGGATCTTTCCACCGGGCTGAATATGCAGTTTTTCTGTCATGTAAGCGACGATATAGGGTTGCGAGATGGTCTGGCCATGCCCGATGGGACAGGGATGATCCCCGTACGGCGCGGCAATGCCGAGATACCTTTCAGGGATGAACTTGTGACGTTGGATACTGTTCATAGCTTTCAGTATCCGCTCATCCTCGATACCGTATACTCGCAGTTGATGCACCATGGTTGCCCGCTTCTCTGCCCAGTTATTCTCTCGCTCCTTATCAGTGGAGCGCTTTTCATAACACGAAACAAGAAGCAACCCGCTTAGTAACAACACAAGACCAAGATAATACAAAACCCGTTTCATGACACCCCTAAAAATTGATTTGAGTGTAACCTTTTTTCGTTTAATGCTCAGTAGCCACCGTCGTGTTTGTTGCCGGTTGTTTACTTCTTGTTGCCTGTTGTACGTAAGGGGCTGTCGTAACTCCATGTAATCCAATGAAATTTCGATCTAATTGTCACCAATGTATGATGCAAAATTGTAGTTCACAACGGGCAACAAGAAGTAAGCGGCCGGCAACTGGAATGCTGGAACGAAAAAAGGTTACACTCAATTGACTTTTAGTTTATATAAAGTATTGGGGAGTCTATTCCTCCTCTTCCGCCAGAGTCTCCAAAGCTTCCTTTGCGGCTTCTTTGACTTCAGGACTGTATTGACCGCTTAAAATCCCCTCCAGCTTCAAGGCCACTTCGGAAGATCCTGATTTCCCAAAAATATAGAGGATATCATCCTTTATGGGGTCTTCCACATGGTCAAACCGTTCCCATAGCGGATCGATAACTTGAGCGAGCAGTTCCGGATTGCGCTCCGCTATCTCTTCCATTGCCACGGCCGCGCCCATACGGACAGACCATTTCTCATGTACCACAAGATCAACAAATTGCGGAAAAATCTGTTTTTTATCGAGCATCATCTCCACCACCTCAATGGCGTTTCCCTCTTCCAGCATTCTTTGAAGAGACGAGACGCTGAGGTTTGCCGGGTCTCGGTCCATAACGATCTCCAGGACTTCCTCCAGTTGCAGTGGACCCGTCCACCTAAACTGATTGTCAAGCACCAAGGTAGGAACGGATTGAACCTTATCCGACTCCGCCATTTCAGGAAAAAGAGTGCAGTCTATAATTGTAAGCTCGATGAATTCACTTACCGCAGGGAGAGGTGTTATCTGTGGTACCACCAACGGGCAGACAGGACATTGTTGAGAAACATACAGTCTTAGTGTTGCCGGCAGCTTGAGTTTCCCCAGTTTATCAAGGAGAGTGCCGGGCAATCCTGAAACCTTCTGCTCAGGGGAAGAGAGCGCTTTGAGAAAAGGTTCAAGCTCCATACCCAGGGGGACCGCATGATAACATAGAGTGTCCCCAACCTTGATCGCAGGGGCGTCCTCCTTTCCACCTTCTTCATTGACAACACTAACCTTGGGGGCAAGGCGGGTTAAATCCTCGCAAAATCGGTTCAGTTCGCCGCTTCTCTTGTCCTCTGTCATGACGAGATGGATCTCAATATCACCGTCGAGTCCCGCATTCCATTCCGTAATTTGCATTTCTTCCTGTTGTGTCATCGCTACTTCACCTCTCACAGACCCTTAGTACCCATCCACAAATGAGCTTCTGAGAAAACGGTCACGAACAAGTTTCCAATTTACAGGAATGATCAATTTTTACAATTTACCACGGCACCTGCCAAAGTTCAACCCCATAGTGAGTCCAAAAAACTCTCCGACCTGTGCAGTTGGTCAGATGTGCCGCTTGCCGGCTACTTATTTCGTTTGCTTCTTATAAACTACACACTGGCATAAGGTTGTATGTGTAATGGGTTTATACGTCTCTTATGTATATTTGGATGTTGGCCAGGTCCTTACGTATAACTAGCAAACGAAACAAGCAGCCGGCGCTTAACGCAATCCTGTTAACTGAACCATCGGAGACACTTCAAAAACACTAGTTTTGTGTAACTGCACAGGTCAAAAACTCTTGACAAAATGAAAACACCTGTGTTAAGTACACAGGTCAGGTCTATAAACGATGCTTGCCTGTTATTAGCTTTTCTGAACTATCTCCGACGGAGCCATTCAAGTGTCCT
>JAUXHQ010000151.1 GCA_030621455.1 Deltaproteobacteria bacterium | reverse complement strand
GAACTCAGTGGGATAACAGGGCAGGAGGACATAGATATTGAGGAGGTATCCGTTGAAGAGGGGTTTGTCATAGACGAGGTGACAGGGTCTGAGGCATTGGGCGGTGATGCTGGGGCTGTTGAGGAAGAGGTTTCTTCGGCTAAGGAAAAGAAAGAAAAGAGGTCATGGTTTTCCAGATAACGCAAGAGGGATAAGAAGTCTGAAGTGGAAGAGGATATTCGGGCGGAGGGCACGGAACCTTTGGAAGAAGAAGATGTTTCGTCTGATATAATTCCCCCCGAACTCAGTGGGATAACAGGGCAGGAGGACACAGATATTAAGGAGGTAGCTGCCGGAGGAGACGTTGGATCTTCTGTGACAATGGCTTCCGAAGGATCAACAGAACATGAAGTGGTTATCGAAGAAGAAACCGATCCCCAGGAATTGATCGTTGAAAAAGGGCGTGTTGCCCTGGAAATTATGACACCCGATTTGTCCGCTGAATATGATGGGTCGAGTGAAGAGGAAACCACCCAAAAGCATCCTCAGGGGTATACACCCTCCTCATTAGACGAACGTGAAGTGCTCTCCCCGGATGTTCTTGCCTCATCCCTGGAAGATCTCAAGAATACGATGAAGGACGAATTCAATACCATGAGAGAAGAACTGAGATTATTGAGAGAAGGGAAGTGAAATGGATTCAAGAGGTTTCCGGGAAGAAGAAAAGGCCTCCTTGGAAGATTATAACCAGGCATATAACGCTTTTATAGTGGGTATTAGCATGTGGCAAAATGAGTTGGAGGCACTGTAGTGGGCATTTCGTCAGATGAGGTCTTTGTTACTGTTTTCAGACGCGTGATGAGGGACGACCTCGGGAATTTTTCGCTTGACAGTCATATGCTGAACGTCATCATGGAGTTGGATGGCAAAAAAAGCCTTGCCGTGGTGGCTGAAAAGATGGGCCTAAGCTTGAGTATTATAAGGAAGGTCATCTCCAAACTCCTGGAGCTTAGACTTGTTGAACCGATACAGACTAATATTTCGATGCTTGACAATAGCTTTCTTGATTGTCTCAATACCCAATTATCCCTGGCCGTTGGCCCAATCGCTGAGGTATTGATCGAAGATGCCGCAGCCGACGTGGGTCATAACCTGTCGCACTTTCCTACACATCGGGCGGCAGAGTTGGTTGACCTGCTTGCCAGACAGATTCAGAGCAGAGATAAGAGAGCCGATTTTAAACAGAATATGATTAAGCAGATTAGAGAACAAGGACAATGATTCACTGTTCACATTATGGTTCGTTGCTATAGCTTCCCACATATATAAGTTTCACTGCGGGGTGAAGCGCTCACGGTAAAGAGCGAAGCCGTATGGTTTACAAACCATAGAACGTAGCCCAAGGGGAAAGAGGAAAGGGCATCGACAGAATGGTAATTTGTTAAGCGATAACATTTGATTAGGGAGTTCAGCCATGATCGTTTTCTGTGAGGAATGCGGGAAGAAATACCAAATAGACCCCTCCAAAATCAAAGGAGAACAGGCGAAAGCAAAGTGCCAATCCTGTGGGCATTCGATCGCGGTTTCGAAGGGAGGATCCAATGTTCATCAGCCATCGAATTCTCCACCAGGGGACCAGCCCCTTGTTGAAATCAGCGGGAAAAAGCCGGCCTATAGTGAGGCTGAAGGCGAAATAAAACGTGCAAAAGTCAAGGCTTCAAAAACATCCGGTCTCAAATCGAGAAGGTTTGGTCTGAGAGCGCGATTTATGCTTTTTATTTTGGCGCCGATTATCGTCATATATTGTTTCACTGTCTTTTTGTCGATGAAAAATATGGCAGAAATGCAGGACCTTGCAATTAAGGAGAGTTCAAAGATCATTTCGCGCATGGCCGAGGACATGACTGTCAGCTTTTCACGGATGGTAGCAGCGGAGACAAAAAACTACATCCTGGGCCATCCGGACCTTAAAAAAGAGGATTTCAATAATAACATTGGTTTAAAAGAATTAGCCGAACAAAAGGTGGGTTTGACCGGGTACACCTATCTCTATTCTGTACCGGATGAGAATGCGTTGAGTACTGTCTGGGTGCATCCGGACACAAAACTTATAGGACCCGACCTTCCGAAAGCTATGCTTAAGCGTCTTGGCAAGGGATATAAACATTGGTGGAATATTCACAGGCAGGCTTATGAAGGGAAAGAAGCCATGGGTTACTATACGTGGCAGGATGATACCGGTAAGCAGCGAGAAAGGTTCATGGTCTGTGCGCCTATAAAGGGGACGGATTACGTTATTGCGACGACGCTTTATGTTGATGAGCTTCGCTTGCCGGTGAAGAAATTAGAGAGGGAAGTGAAGGGACTTGCACAGAATACGAGAAAGATAAATGCTATGGGAATGGCAGCGGGGTTTCTCGCCGTTGCACTCATTCTCTCCCTTTACGGCCGCAGCATCACTCGCAAGATCAGATTTCTATCTGAGGTCACGGAACGTATCAGTGTCGGCGAATTGGGCGCCGAGATAAAGATCAAGTCAAAGGATGAGATAGGGGATTTGGCAGATGCAATCTCACGTATGCAGGAGAGCATCCGTATCTCCATAGAGAGGTTGCGCGGGCGGAAGCAGAATTTGGAGAGATAAGATGGTTATTGTTCCTAAGGAAAAGCCTGCTGTTGAAAACCTGAGCAGCTATTATCTTGACATACAGAAACTGCTTGAACATTATCAGGGAGAGTTCGACTCGGGATGTATACACTTCAGGTCTCCTTCTATCGAAGGCGCAATCTTCTTTGACAAAGACGAGCTCTTGACCGGCGTCTTCCAGAACAAAGAGGGAAAGTTGAAAGGCAAGGCGGCCGTTGATAACCTTACAGAATTAGCCGCTGAGCATAGTTTTACTATAGATGTCCATGAAATTGATTTTGGGAAGATCTATTTTTGGGCCAACTTGCCTGCGGCAGAGAAGGTCTATGAGGACCTCAGCACAGAGTTCACCGATCTTGAAAGGCTTATAAAGAAGATGGGCCAGGAGAAGCTTACCGGATATATCGACGTATCTATAAATAATGGGGAAGAAGGTGGTCTTATCTTCCTGAACAACGGGAACATTATCGGTGGTTCATGTTCCTGGGGAAAAGGAAAATCTGGGCATTCGAGAGAGGACTTGAAATTACTTATCAAAAAAGCAAAAGAGTCTGGCGGGACCTTTCAAGTCAATAGGATTTCTTTGACAAAGGGGGGCGTCGAAAAAATATCGAAAGAGATAACGGACAAACTATCATCGAATGTTTTTACTATGCTCGAAGAATTCTTGGGAGTACTTGAAAGGATAATCAAATCTAAAAAGAAGATAAAAACCGACTGTAGCACCCTGTTAAAAAAGAAATTTATGGGCCAGGCGGATAAATATGAGTTTCTTGACCCCTTTTTGGGTGAATTCGAATATTCTGATAATAAGATTTCATTTGTGGGAGACGCCACTACCGAAGATTTGGTCAAGGGGATCATAGAATCTGTAAATGAACTGGCTGACGAACTTGGAATCCTGCCCAGGCTTATGAAAGAGTTAGATCCATGGTTCCAAGAACATGCGGAGGAACTTGCGAGTTACGGGATCAAGTTCTGACAGATTTATTCCCAATGGGCCTACCCGTTGTTATGTTAATGTTTCATTAGCGCTCTGTGCAAGGGGTTGACAAGACATGGCAAGGGTTACCCCCCATATTAATGGCAGGAAAATTCAATGATAAAGAGGGTATTAATTGTAGACGATGACCAGGGAATGCTGCTCACTCTCAAAGAGGGACTCGAAAGTCAAATTGAGGGTTTTTGTGTCCTGATAGCCGGAGACGGCCTTAGCGCCATAGAAAAGCTTAAGAAGAATCCCATCTCCCTTGTGGTCACTGATCTAAGAATGCCCCGGACCGGGATGAATGGATATATGCTCCTGACCTATGTTATGGAGGAGTATCCGGACGTGCCTGTAATAATTATGACCGGTTACGGCACAGTGGAGACAGAGCAACAGGCACGTGCGGGGGGGGCTTCGGGGTACATCGAGAAACCCTTCACTGTGGAAGATCTTGCTCGAGAGATTACGACCATCCTGGAGGAACAGTCAGATGGGGGAACCTTGCAGGGTGTCACCTCGACGACCTTCTTACAGCTTATAGAGATGGAAGAAAAAACCTGCACGATCCGGATGTTCGATAAGTCATCGGTCAAGCAAGGGGCGCTTTTCCTCAGGGAAGGGGAGCTATTTGATGCCAGGGTGGGTAATTTGCGCGGTGTATCAGCTGCCTACGAAATATTCTCTTGGGACGAAGTTGAGCTTTCCATTCAAAATGCCTGTGCTGTGAAAAAAAAGAGTATAAAGAGCGACCTTCAGGCGGTTATCCTTGAGGCGATGTGTCTGAAAGATGAAGCTGGAAACGATGAAGAGGCTGCGATCTCACTGGAATTTGAAGAAGAACCCGGCAAGGGAGATGGAAAGGATGCGTCAGAGAAGCCGAACGCTCTAAATGGCATTCGAAGGAAGTTAGAAGATAAGATTGGGGAAAGGTGCGGACTAGAAGATATATATCCTGACAACTCATGGAATGGCCTGGTTGAACAGATGGCAAGGGTAGGGTCATTCTTTAACGTGGGAGAATTAAGACTCATTTACATTGACATGGATGAATCGAATGACTTTATTCTATTGCCGGGTCAAGATACTACTGTGATTTCCGTCAGACCCCAATGCCCCAGGGAAAGAATAATACAGATTTTAAGTGGCTGAATGGCTGAAGATAGATATGAAAAAACTGTTTCAGGATATCTTAGACATGAAAGATGTCAAAGGGGTCATGCTGTTTTCGTCTGAGGGAGACCTTATCTTCGAGAAGTTCTTGTCTCCCCTATCTGAAAAACCAGAGACTAAAGGATTGTGGTCCACTGTGATTGCTTCCCTGCAAGGGATCAGGGAAGCGGACCTCGTTTTTGAGAAGAGCAGACTCTACATAAGGAAAACAGAACAGGGTTATCTCTTGGTGCTAATGGGTATGTTTGCTCCGATTGCAATGATCAGACTTAACTGCGATGTACTTTTATTCTCTTTAAAGCAGAAGGGTAAGGTCAAAGGGTTGAAGTATTTTCTTAAAAAGGTAATTTAGTGTCTATCGATACTAACATTTTAGGAATTAGCCAGATTCCGGCCAAGGTGGTGAAGAGATGAGTGAGGGTCCAGTCAAGGAAAATATAGATTTAGTGTTAAAGCTGCATGAGCCTGAAGTTTACCATTCCATGGGATTGTTTGAAGAAGCCCTGAGAGCCTACAAACATATTTTGTCAGACAACCCGGAACTGGACGCCAGTAGCCAAAAAACCATTCAGGAGAAAATTGCGGCGCTCCAGGAGGAAATTCGAGACCAGGAAGATAATAACGTTACGAGTTCGTCGGAACCGTTAACTAAAGAATCCTCCCTTACGAAAGAAGACATGAGTGTGGGTGAAGATATTCCGGAAATA
>JAUXHQ010000054.1 GCA_030621455.1 Deltaproteobacteria bacterium | reverse complement strand
AAGATAGGGCGGGTATTTGATAAGCGGTTGATCTGTGAAATCTCATTCGATGATATAGAGAACTACCGCTACACAATTACCCAAGAGTTTTCAAATATTACATCCAACAGAGACCTTTTTATTATAAAACAGGTCTTTTTGTATGGCTTAGAATTAAATGCTATCAAGGATAATCCTGCGGAGCGTATAAATTACCTCAGCGAAAAGGCGCATGAAAGAAACAAATTTTTGATGCCAGCAGAGATTAACAGGTTGATAGAAGCAAGTCAGGAAGTAAGGTCAAAACACTCTCTCCCTGCCATGATCTATCTAGCGGTTGAACATGGCTGTTCAAAACAGGAAATATTGTCCTTGAAGTGGGCTGATATCAACTTTGATTTTGAAGGCATAGGAATAATACGTTTTTTCAGAACCAAAAATAGTAAGGAACGTACTGATTACCTTATGCCACGCACTAAGGAGGCTTTGCTACAATGGCAGAAACATCAGCAGTGGATGCGTCATAGGAAAAAGATTGATGATGTGAATTCAGACTTGGTCTTCTGTAGGTTGAACGGCTCTCCGATTAAAAGGTTCGATAAATCTTGGCGGGAGACCCGAAAAATTGCTGGGTTTCATGACTTACATTTTCACGATTTGAGGCATACCTTTTGTTCTAACCTTCTTTTATCTGGTGCTGATCTTAAGGATGTCAAGGAAATGATAGGGCATAAAGACTTGTCAATGACCGATCGATACTCTCATCTTACCATTTCACGTAATCTAGCCAAACAGCAAGAATTGGCGAAGTTATATGCCAATGGTAATGGAGATAAGAAAAACTTAGTGGGGAACACATAGGGAACACAGAAGGATAAAACAGGGCATTTTACATAGAAACAGCAGATTAGCCTCTCTCTAACCTGCTGTTTCTATTGACTTTATGGTCGGGACGACTGGATTTGAACCAGCGACCCCCTGAACCCCATTCAGGTGCGCTACCAAGCTGCGCTACGTCCCGATAAGATTGTCAGGATTTACTCCAGAATGTCTCTTATTACCTTCAACTCGTTCTTTATGTCATCCAACAGTTCCCTATATTCCTCTCCGGAAAGAGTAAATTTTGCCTCTCTATCCTCTTGGGAACTGGACTTCCTGAGCTTCTTCTTGGCCCCGGCTATGGTAAATTTCTCATTGTAAAGCAGGTTTTTTATCTCTAATATTGATTCCAGGTCTTTTCGTCTGTAGAGTCTCTGCCTGGACTTGGTGCGAGAAGGCTTGACCAGGTTAAATTCGGACTCCCAATACCTCAAGACGTATGGTTCTACACCAACAATATCGCTTACTTCCCCTATCTTGAAATATAGTTTATCAGGTATGCCTAAACCCCTTTGGTCTGCCCCTTGCTCTTTGTCTTTCATTTTATCTCTTTGAACTGTAAAAGTCAATGGCAATAAGACAATGGCAGCAATTCTAATTAGTTTCCATCCAGGAATGATACTTTTTCGCAATCTCCTGCGTCAGTATGCGGGTTTGTTTGGGCGGCGTACGCGTCTTAACAGAACAGGCAACAATCAGAATTGCTGAGCCAACAGAACCTCAGAATTTCCAGTGATCTTACCCACTCCCCATTAATGCAACGTACTAAGAGGATCTCAGTTATTTAACATTCTCTTTAATACCTGACTTGGTCTGAATGTAAGCACCCTCCTGGCGGAAATTTCAATTTCATCCCCGGTTTGGGGGTTCCTGCCTCTTCGAGGATCCTTATCTCTAAGGGTGAAATTTCCAAAGCCAGAGATCTTAACATTCTCGCCGGTTTCTAATTTCTCCTTTATAATTTCAAAGACCGTCTCCACAATCTTTGCTGATTCCTTCTTGGAGATCCCAACGTTCTCATAAACGTTTTCAATGATATCTGCTTTTGTCATAACTCCCCCTCTAATCTATTACCTTATCCTGGCTCCCATATCTTCCAGCACTTTGGAGACCAATTTCTTATGTGCCTTATTAACCTCTTGGTCTGTTAGTGTACGCTTGAAGGACTGGTATTTAATGCGATAGGCGAGACTCTTTTCCCCCGAAGCAATAGGTTCCCCTTCGTATACGTCAAAAACCAGGATCTCCTTGACAAGCGAATTGTTGCATCCGATGATCGCATCATAGATGTCTATTGATTGAACATCTTCTTTTACTATCAATGCCATGTCCCTGTAAATCGGTGGATATTTTGACAGAAGATTAATCTTCTTCTCACTAAAAGCGTGTTTAACCAGTAGATCAAAATCTATTTCGAAGATATGCGCAGTTTTCGATAGATCATGGTTTTCCAAGACTTCTGAATGAACTTCCCCTACGAAACCAATTTGAGTGTCCCCAATCATGATTGTAGAGGATTTGCCGGGATGTAAATAGGGGATATCTCCCGCACATGAGAAATTACAACCCCTTATGTCCAATGCTCTAAACAGATTTTCCAGGCTCCCTTTGATATCATAATAATCGATCTCGTCCCCGGAAAAATTCCAGGCTTCAACATATCTCAGGCCTGTTACCAGAGCAGATAACATCCTCTTCTCTATTGGAAGTTTATCTTCTTCGTTTGGAAAAAATACTGTTCCTATTTCGAAAAGTTTCAAGTCAGAGTTCTTATTGTAAACATTGGTCTTCATAGTTCTTAGAAGCCCGGGGATCAGAGTGGTTCTCATGATTGACTGCTCTTCACTCAATGGGTTCTTTATCCTGATGAATTTATGAAAAGGATGGTTAACATCTACACCCAATGAGGTTATCAACTTAGGAGAGATAAAACTGTAATTCACAACCTCATAGTATCCCAATGATATTAGGACATCCTTGACCTTATCCTCCGCGACCCACGCTGAACTCCTCCTGCCCGAGGTGACCCTTGCCAGGGGGGTGGTGGTGGGGATATTATCATAACCATTAAGTCTGGCCACTTCTTCAATGAGGTCAATCTCCCGATTCAAATCTACCCTCAGAGGTGGCACCCTGACGATCAACTTGTCCCTATCCAGATTTTTGTTGTCAAGCTCAATGGCTTTAAGGTATCTTCCGACCCTTTCTTTCTCCAGGGAAGTTCCCAGTATCTTATTTGTTCTCCTTATACTCAAAGGGATCTCCTTAGGGAGAAAAGGCGATGGATATTGATCTATTATCCCTTGAGCTACTTTACCGTCACAAAGGTCCGCGATCATCCGGGTAGTTATATTCAAAGCATTGATAACACCTTCCGGGTCTACACCCCTCTCAAACCTATACGAGGCCTCTGTCTGTAAACCAAGTTTCTTAGAGGTCTTCCTAATATTGGACGGATCGAAGTACGCGCTCTCAATAAGCACATTGGAAGTAGTCACCGAGACTTCCGAGTTTAAACCGCCCATTATGCCACCGATGGCCACTGGCTTTTCTCCGTCACAAATCATCAGTGCATCACCCTGGAGCGTCCTCTCTAAGCCGTCTAGTGTGGCGAAAGTGTCGCCATCCTTCGCTCGCTTTACCACAATCCTTTTTTCACTGAGCAGGTCGAAATCGAAGGCATGGAGGGGTTGACCAAACGCCATAAGGACGTAGTTGGTGACATCCACCACATTACAGATTGGGCGTACTCCAACGGACTCCAGCCTTCTCCGAATCCAAAACGGGGCGGGACCGATAGCAACATCACTAATCAATCTGGCAGAATACCTGGGACACAATTCAGGGTCACGTACGTCAACAGAGGTCAAGTCATGGACCCTTCCATCTTCCTCTCTTACCTCTATCGATGGTATTTTCAATGCCTTACCCGTGACTGCTGCCACCTCTCTGGCCAGGCCTGCGATACTCAAGCAATCCGGCCGGTTTGGGGTAATGTTGAGATCGAAGACATGGTCCTCCAGGTTAAGGGCAGAAACAATATCCATACCTAATACCAAGTCATCCTCTAAAATCATTATCCCACTGGCGTCCTCTCCAATTCCCAGTTCTTCTTCAGAGCACATCATGCCTTCGGATGGCTCTCCCCTGATGCCGGCTTTCCTGATTTTCATGCTGTTTGGAAGCAAAGCCCCCTCCAACGCAAGGGGAACCTTGTCTCCAACTTTCATATTCCGGGCTCCGCACACAACAGGAAAGGTCCCATCACCTATACTCACCTGGCATAAAGAGAGCTTGTCAGCATTTGGATGAGACTTTATGGACAAGACCTTGCCTACAACCACATGGCTTAAGTCTTCCTCTATCTTAATGACACTTTCCACCTCCAGACCGGCCATCGTAAGGACGTCTGCCAACTCAACCGGCGTAAGATCAATATCAACATACTCCTTGAGCCAGTTCAAGCTTGCTCTCATTCAGCACTCCAATCCGTCAAAACTGCCCTAAAAATCTCATATCGTTTTCAAAGAACAGCCTGATATCACTGATCCCATACTTCAACATGGCGATCCTCTCAATACCCAGACCAAAAGCAAACCCCACAACTTCATTCGGGTTATACCCCACTATTCTAAAGACCTCAGGGTCAACCATACCGGCCCCCAGAATCTCCATCCATCCGGAGGAAGAACATACCCTACAACCGTTTCCCTGACACATAACACACGCTATATCCACTTCTGCGCTTGGTTCAGTAAAAGGGAAGAAACTCGGTCGAAATCTCACTTTAGTCTTGGCACCAAACATCTCATGGAGAAATATGGTCAGTATACCCTTCAGGTCCCCAAATGTAATATTGTCTCCCACCATAAGGCCCTCAACCTGATGGAACATAGGGGTGTGCGAAACATCAGAATCGCATCTGAAGACCTTTCCCGGGGCAATAATCTGAATAGGAGGTTCTTGCTTCTCCATCAGTCGAATTTGTACCGGAGAAGTATGGGTTCTCAGGAGGATTTCGTCGGATATGTAAAATGTGTCATGCATATCCCTTGCAGGATGGTCCTTAGGGATGTTCAATGCCTCAAAATTATAATAGTCCGATTCAATCTCAGGGCCTTCAGAGATTTGAAACCCCAGCCCTAAAAAAATCTCTATCACTTCGTTACAGACTTCAGAGATGGGATGCTTCCTGCCTGTGGGTACCCTTCTACCAGGGAGGGTTATATCCAGTTTCTCATGGAGTAGCCGTTCTTTCCTTTTCCGTGCTTGTATGGAAGCTAATGACTCTCTTATCTTTTCTTCTAAAGAAAGCTTTATCTCGTTGGCAAGCCGGCCCACAATAGGTCTTTGTTCCGGGGACACATTAGCCAATCCTCTCAAAAGGGCAGTTATCTTCCCCTTTCTCCCCAAAAACTCGGTACGTACTTGGGTTACCTGACTTTCCTCCCCGGCAACCTTCAGGTTTCCTAAAGCCTCCCCAAATAACTTCTCTAGTTCTTCTTTCATAAAAAACCCTGGAAAACCTTCCAGTTGAAAACGGGATAAATCCCCAGTCAAGTCAAGACAAAGAAGTCAGGAAGCTTCGAGCTGCTAAGCCACCTTTTCCCGTTGTCTGAAACGTTCCTCTATATCTAAAGCTAAAGTCTTCGCAGGCCGAATCTTGCGAAGAAAAAACCTTAAGGACATTTTATTTATGATGGAATTTATCAAGGTTGGTCTCAGATATTTTCTTTGGCAAGGTGGACAATTCTCGAAAATCCCTGGGGATCAGACACAGCCAAGTCAGCAAGGATTTTCCTGTCAATCTCTATATTGGTCTTCTTTAAACCATTCATTAACTTGCTGTATGAAACTCCGTCTAATCTTGCAGCCGCATTAATCCTAGCAATCCATAACCTTCTGAAATCTCGCTTCTTAGTCCTTCTATCTCTGTAGGCATAATTCAATGCCCTGTCAACAGCTTCCGTGGCGGTTCTAAACAGCTTGCTCCTGGCGCCACGGTACCCTTTGGCCAGCTTTAGTATCCTCTTTCTCCTCTTTCTCTTCTTATTTCCTCTTCTTACCCTTGGCATCTTAAACCTCTCTCAGTGTGCACACTGGCCGGCAGACCGGTGTGCTGATGGTCCCCTCAACACATAAGATTAGGGACCATTAGCTTATATATCTCGTTACAGAATAGGAACAGGCTGCTAATTTACGCATAAGGTAAAAGCCTCTTCAGACCCTTCGCATCGACTTTATCGATGTATCCTCCCTGTCGCAGACCCCGCTTACGTTTAGTCGATTTTTTTGTCAGGATATGGTTTGCATAGGCCTTACTTCTCTTTATTCTACCCGACTTTGTCAACTTGAACCGCTTGGCAGCCCCCTTTTTGGTCTTCAGCTTAGGCATAAACAACTCCTTTAAGATTATCGAATCCTCACGGCTTCGGGGCAATAATCATGGCCATGTTTCTCCCCTCAAGTTTGGGTGCTTGTTCAATTATTGCAATATCTTTAACCTCTTCCGCCACTCTATCAAGGATACTCCTGCCCATCTCCTTATGGTTAAACTCCCTACCCCTAAATATGACACAGACCTTCGCCTTATTTCCCTTATCCAAAAACCTCTTAATATGGCGAAGTTTATATTGGAAGTCATGTTCTTCTGTTTTTGGCCTCATCTTCACTTCTTTCACTTGAATAATGGTCTGACTCTTTTTGGCTTCATGGGTTTTCTTGCTCTGTTCATACTTAAACTTGCCATAATCCATTATCTTGCAGACTGGAGGGCGTGATTGAGGAGCGACCTCAACAAGGTCTAAGTCCTCTTCCGCGGCGATTCTTAAGGCCTCTTTTAAGGGCAATATACCGAGCTGCTCCCCTTCCTGATTAATGACACGCACTTCCTGGGATCTAATCCTCTCGTTTATTAGTACTCTTTTGATCTTGCCATTCACCTCCTAATATAACATTCTTCTCGAACCCGCGAAATGAATTCGTCTATCTTCATACGCTTCAGGTTTTCACCACTTCTCAAACGAGGGGAGACCTCCCCGTTATTCATTTCCTTGTCACCAACGATTAACATGTACGGTGTTTTCTGTAACTGGGCTTCACGTATCTTTAACCCCAGTTTCTCGTTTCGAAAGTCCTTTTCAACCCTTACACCACCGGATGTCAGTTTATCGGAAACTTCCTGAGCATAGTCTATATTTCTATCTGTAACCGTTAATACGATCGTCTGGACAGGGGCCAACCATGTGGGGAATGCTCCTGCGTAATGTTCAATCAACACCCCCATAAACCTTTCCAGAGCCCCCAGAATCACCCGATGCAACATGACAGGTCGCTGTTTCGTGCCATTACTATTAATAAAAGTTAAATCGAACCTTTCCGGCAAAACAAAATCACATTGAATAGTAGCACATTGCCATTTTCTGTCAAGGGCATCTTTCAACCCGACGTCGATCTTTGGACCATAGAACGCCCCTTCACCTTCGTTGATATTATACGGAATCCCATTATCCTCAAGAACTCGTTTCAAGCTCGACGTTGCTTTCTCCCAGTGGGAATCATCACCGATCGCCTTTTCCGGACGGGTACTGAGTTCCATCTCATATTCGAATCCAAATATTTTCATAACATCTTCCACAAAGTGGATAACCCCTTGGATCTCCTCCTCCAGTTGGTCTGGAGTACAGATAATATGAGCATCATCCTGGGTGAATTCTCTCACCCTGAAAAGACCATGAAGTACACCTGACTTTTCGTGGCGATGTACAGTACCCAATTCAAAATACCTTTGAGGCAAGTCTCTATAACTTCTGGTTTTGGATTTGTAGATAAGCATATGGGCCAGACAGTTCATGGGCTTTAAGCCGTATTCCTGTCCTTCTATCTCAGTGAAGTACATATTTTCACGATAATTATCAAAATGCCCGGATTTTTTCCACATGTCTAGTTTTAATAGATGCGGCCCCCTTACCAACTGGTAGCCCCGTTTAAGATGTTCCTCCTTTTCAAAATCCTCGAGTATTGTTCTGAGCATGGCCCCTTTGGGGTGAAAGATTACAAAACCCGCACCAGCATCTTCATGTATACTGAAGAGTTCTAAGGCCTTGCCTAACTTTCTGTGATCTCTTTTCTTTGCCTCCTCTAACCTATGTAAGTAACCTTTAAGGCTCTCATCGTCCGGAAAGGCCGTTCCATAAATGCGCTGCAGCATCTTGTTCTTTTCATCCCCGCGCCAATAAGCTCCAGCAATGCTTATCAACTTAAATGTCCTTATTTTTCCGGTAGAAGGTAGGTGAGGCCCCCGACACAGATCTGTAAACCCATCCTGAACATAGACTGAAACTACTTCATCATGGATCTCTTCAAGTAGTTCCACTTTATAGATCTCACCCTGGTCCTCAAACATTGCAACGGCTTCATCCTTTGGCATCTCCTTCCTCACGATAGGCAAATCCTGATCTATGATCTCCTGCATCTTCGACTCGATCGCAGTCAGGTCCTTTGGTGTGAAATTCTTTTCACAGTCGAAGTCGTAGTAGAAACCGTCACCGGTAGTGGGGCCTATGGCGATCTTGATGTCCGGATAAAGTTCTCTCACTGCCTGGGCCATAACGTGGGAGGTGCTGTGCCTAATTATATCGAGTCCCTCTTTAGAATCAGGCGTTAAAAACTCGACATCCCCATCCTCTTGTAAAGGATAGCTCATATCAACGAGCCTTTTGTTAACCTTCCCGGCCACATAATCTTTACCAGAGCCATCGTCAAACTTCTTTGCCACTTCATAGAGAGGGGTCTCTTGCGGAAAGTCCCCTGAAGACCCATCAGAGAATCTCACTCGTATGTTTTCAACATCAGCCATTGTATGTTCCGTATCTATCTATTTTTTAACTTTTCAAAAACCCAGGGTATGAGCCGTGCAGTGGGCCGGAATGAACCACCACTGAGTTTATCAGAAGTCACACTCTAACCGGCTAAAGAAAGAAAAGGCATCACAAACAACATAATAATTATGATGCCTTTCCTGAGATCATGGCTGGCAACAAAAAGACACTTGTTTCAGAGTTAA
>JAUXHQ010000101.1 GCA_030621455.1 Deltaproteobacteria bacterium | reverse complement strand
TTCCATTTTCTTTAGTATGTATTTATTATTTGTCCAAAGTCCAATTAAATGGAAGATTAATTATTCTCGGAATCATAATCCAATTATACCGTGTAAGATTGAACTGTCAAACCAAATTTACAAAAACAGATAGACGAAATCTGACAATATATTAAGCTCGTTCCTTATCTTTGTATTAGGCAACATTGGGCCACAACGCTTTCGTGTCAGCCTATCAATATCTATAAGGGTTGTAAAGGAGTTTTATGTTCAAAGGGTTGGATGCGCCGGTTCGTCTTCAACGACCGGTATGCGGGCTTTATATCTTGGGTAAGATATTTTGGAATAAATCATGAAAGGTGAAATCAGTTTTGTCGGACCAATGCTCAAGTGCGATAATAATCTCCTGCGCGTGGCACCATTAGCTCTCTGCAAGCCTTAAAACATAAAAATAATGGTGGAGGTGGGGGGATTCGAACCCCCGACCCCTGCCTTGCGAAGGCAATGCTCTCCCTCTGAGCTACACCCCCAACTTTGGTCGAAATCAGAGTCATCAGCTGCAAAACTCAAAGACTATGTCGTACAGTGCTCGAATCCCGTGAAGTAAACTGTCTATACTTACCCTTTCATTGTGGCCGTGCATCTTTTCGAGATGAGAAGAGAGGGAATCTCCCACCTTGAGTTGCGGGAATCCATATGCAGGGATTCCTTTTTCTCTGAAAAATCTTGAATCCGTAGCCCCGGCGGATATGAAGGGGATTAGTTTGGCCTCCGAATCGTGCTTTTTCACGGTCGTATCAATGATAGAGTAGAGTTCAGTGGATATTCCCGACTCAGTGGGAACGGATGACCCGAGGATTTCAATATCAAAGTCCGCAGAACCTCCGCACGCCTCTTTCAACTCTTGGATGATGCTATCTGGATTCTCACCTGGGAGCATCCTGCAGTCGATCTCGCAATAGCACTCGCTGGGAATGACATTGGTCTTATTTCCACCCCTTACAACAGTAGGGACAAAGGTATTGTAAAGCATAGAGTTCAGAATGTTCTTCAACCCTTTGTCAGGTATTTCATCAAGGCTATCCGGAGAGGTCGTACCGTCGAGCAATCCCTGAAATCTCTCTTCTTTCATAAATCGCTGTTCCCTGGCAAAACCTTCTATGAACTTCGTTGTTATGGGAGATGTCTGCAATGGAGACCGATACTTGCTTATCCGTTCAATGACCGTGGCCATATCAGACACGCAGGTGGGTCCCCCCGGCATAGAAGCGTGGCCCGGTGTCCCCTGGAAGGTCAGCCTTATCCAACAGACGCCTTTTTCTGCTGTTTGACAGAGGTAGAGGTTTTTTCTGTTGACAGTAAGACCGCCTACCCCGCCCTCATTTACGACAGAGCCCGCGTTTATCAAATCAAAATGGTTCTTTGCCATCCATTCAGCACCGTGTTTACCTCCTGCCTCTTCATCACCGGTGGCCAGGAATATGATATCTCTCCTGGACTTGAAACCACCTCTCTTTAACAAGAGGAGTACCATTAGTTCCATTACTCCGAGAGATTTGCAGTCAAAAGCACCTCTGCCCCATATTTCATCTTTGAGCACTTTTCCCGAGAATGGCGGGTAATCCCACTTGTCCGCTTCCGCAGGCACTACGTCTATGTGATGTAATAGGAGAAGAGGTGACAAAGTCCCATCCCCTTTATACCTGGAAACGATATTTCCTCTTCCCTTTTCAGACTCCAGAACTATACATTCGAACCCATCCCCCTCGAGTATTTCCTTTAAGAACAGAGCGCCCTCTATCTCGTTGCCTGGTGGATTGGTCGTGTCTATCCTGATATATTGACTCAGAACCCTTACAGCTTCAGCCGTCACCTCCTGCCAGTTGATTTCTCTTGTTACCATGGAGTCTTCCACTTGAAAATCGTTTGAGTGTAACCTTTTTTCGTTTAATGCTCAGTATCCATCGTCATCTTTGTTGCCGGTTGCTTGCTTCTTGTTGCCTGTTGTGCGTAAGGAACTTTCATAACTACCTGTAATCCAATGCAAATTCGATCTAATTGTCACCAATGCATGATGCAGAGTTGTAGTTCACAACGGGGAACAAGAAGTAAGCGACCGGCAATAGGAATGCTGGAACAAAAAAGGTTACACTTAAATCGCTCCTTTTAATTTTGCAATTTCGCTAACTTTGATTCAAAATCTCTCTTTTCCTTTTCCACCCACTCCATCTCCGTACAGATATGATCGTTCAACCCTTCCAGCCCCAGGTTTCCTGTAGCGCCGATATGTTTCCTCGAAAGGATGTCCTTTTGAGAGTCGGTTACTTCGAGTTTATCTATGTTGGCGGCAACTTCCTTATAAGCGTCTCTGAAGGGCATCCCTTCCTTTACCAACTCCAACGCCCTATCGGTTGCGAATATCTCCGGTGTACACGATCTGTCCAAAACATCCTCATGTACTTCTAAACGAGAGATCACCAGATCACAGATCCGGATGGAAGAATCGACTAAATCCATGCCTTTCAATAGCGGAGCCTTGGTCTCCTGGAAGTCCCGGTTATACCCGGACGGCAAAGCCTTGATAGTACCGGTAACCTGGAATAGATATGAGGTCAGGGTAGATGTCTTTGCTCTAATCAACTCCATACCGGCGGGGTTTCTCTTTTGCGGCATTATGCTGCTGCCGCAGCAGAACTCTTGCGGGATACTAAAGTAGCCGAATTCCGACGTACTGAATAGTATGAGGTCGGTTGCCAGTTTGCTGAGATCCAACATAACCTGGACAAGGGGAAACAATACAATTGATTCTGTCTTCCCACGGCTGTTATTGGCATACAAAACATTGTTCTGAACCTTCCCGAAACCGAGAAGATCCGATGTGAATTGCCTGTCGATATTGAGAGGTACCCCGTAACTCGCTGCCGATCCTAGAGGACATTGGTCATTTATCCTGTACGCGGCCTTCATTATGACGAAATCATCGAGCATGGACTCTAAGATGGCACAGGCCCACAGGCCCACCGAAGAGGGCATGGCCGGCTGTGTATGCGTACGTCCGGGCATTATAACGGCTTCATTTCTCTTGCCGAACTCCCACAAGGTTTCGCAGAACTCCAAGAGTCTCCCCTGGATCTCAAGAAGCCTTTCCTTGGTATAAAGCCTGAGATCAACTATGACCTGATCATTCCTCGAACGGGCTGTATGGATCTTCTTGCCCAGTTCCCCCAATCTTTCGGTGAGATAGTTCTCTACCTTTGTATGAACATCTTCATCTTCCATTTCAATAGGGAACCTGTCTCCCCTGTGGAGTTCCAATATCTCCAACAAGGCGCCCTTGAGTTTCACAAACTCCTCTTCCGTCAATATACCTATCTTCGTAAGCATCCTGGCGTGGGCTATACTTCCGAGCACATCCATCTTCACCAGCTTACGGTCAAGCAAAAAGTCATCCCCGACCGTATACTTTTCAATCTCGTGGTCCAGTGAGTAGCCTTTCTCCCATAGCTTAGCCAATTTATTCTACCTCTCTCCCAACTTCTCATTCCTCTGTGCCAGTATCTCAAAGGGTAGCCCCCTGATATAGGCGGCATCAGCGCACATCCTCTGATCAAAGCCCTCGCTCTTGATCGACCTGATCTCCGGATAGAATAACCCTGTATGGCTTTCTCTCTCCAGGATATCTATATTCCCTTTGTAGAGTTTTATCTTGTATCTTCCGTTTACCACATTCTGAGACTGCGCGATAAAGGCGTCCAGATCTTCCTTCAGTGGATGGTACGCCATGCCATGATAGATCAGGTATGCCCATTTCTGGTCTACCATCTGCTTGAATTGAATCTCGTCTTTAGTCAAACAGAACTGTTCCAGGTCTTGGTGCAGCTTGAGAATAACGGTTGCGGCCGGGGCCTCATATATCTCCCTGCTCTTCAAATCCATAATTCCATCTTCAAACATATCGATTTTACCGATAGCATTTCTCCCGGCAACCTCATTCAACTCAGGGACTAAATCTCCAAGGGGCATCTCCTTTCCGTTTAATGCGGCAGGTATCCCTTTCCGGAACTCCAATTCCACAACCTCGGCCTTGTCCGGAGCCGACTCCGGAGGCTGATACCACATCCAAATGTCGTTCGGCAATTCCTGGTTCAGATCGATGGCCCCGCTGGCAATGGATCTACACCACATAGTCTTGTCATCTCCACCGGTTAACTGTTCTGTTACCAATACCCCCCACTCTTTGCACAACTCCATCTCTTCCAACCTTGTCAGATCAAAATCCCTGACCGGAACGAGTATCTTCAGATCCGGGGCAAAGGTCTTGAAGACATTGTGCATTCTGTATTGGTCATTCCCTTTGCCGCTTGAGCCTTCCAGGATGGCATCACACCCCTTGGAATCGGCTTCCTCGGCCACCCTTTTCGCTATAAGCTGACGAGTCATCGATGTTGAGACCGGATATCCGAGGTAATCCGAATTTGCCTGGATCGCTCTCCCTATCCACTTCTCGGTGAATTCATCTTTCGCCTCGATCCAGATCACCGGTTCGATGCCGAGTTCCGCTGCCTTGACTCTGCATTCTTCAATCTCCTCCTCCCCCTGACCTACGTCCAGGGTTATGGGAACGATCTCCCCTGCTTTGTATTTTCTTCTCAGAAGTTCTATCGCCAGAGCGGAATCCAAACCTCCTGAAAAGGCCACGGCCACCTTGTGTACCTCCGGGACCTCAGTACGCTCCACCTTATCCAATATTTCTTTTATATCCACTAACTCTAGCCTCCTCTTGTTTTTTAACGTCGTCAGATAGTGCCCATCCGTTAATACAAAATTCAACCTGTGCAGTTACTCATCCCTAGTGTTTTGAAGTGTCTTTGATGATTAAGTTAACAGCATTGCGTTAAGCGCCGGCAAGCGGTAACCCTGACCAACTACACAGGTCGAAAAAATTCAATGGCCCTACGAAGCGCCTATTCCGAGAATTGTCTCCGGGTTCCTGATCAACATCTTTGAGAATTGCGACCTTGTTATCCCCTCTTTTGAAAGTAACTTAACGAATTCCTTCAATGACCGACTGGGCCCAGGATTTCCCAATTGCCCTGCATCAGAAGTCAGGATACAATGATCGGCCCCTACTTCAATGATCTTGTCCGCCATCTCATCCAGTGGATAGTCATCCTCATTGTCCCTGTCGAGGTACATCACATAACAGTGCTCTATATATGCCCCCTTTCTTGCCAGCTCTTTCTGGATTCGCAGAGGCATCGCAATGTCCTTTTGATTTGGATGAGTTATTATTACTGTAATACCCTCTTTCAGAGCCTCGGACGTCAGCACTTCCGATTCTTCCCAGGAGAGATGCCCTGTAGCTATAATGCAATTCATCTTCTTTATCATCTTCAAGACCCGTAAGCACTTGTCAAAAAGGGTATTATTCCAGTCGATTACCCTTATAGCCTTAAGTTCTGTCTTTATCCTTGGGATGAATTCGGGATCTTTCACCCATTCCGGGGGGATCTCATAATTACTGTAGTTGTGCCTCAGGTGATTCTCCGCATGGATAGTCGGAAACCACACTACAATAGGAAACTCCCTGGACATCACTGATGAGGCATAGATAGCGCTCGGGTTAAATCCTCCCATAAAGTAGTTCATGGTGAGAGATCCAAACAACTTCAGATCGCTGTTTCTATTTACAGAAGCGATTATGCCGGTAATTGTCGGAAAGCTGTGGGATTTCAAGACAATACCCGCAATCTTCCCTTGTTCTTCCTGCACTAACTGTCGGACATTATACTTGCGGGGTATGATGTCAGGGCCTATATGGAAATGAAGATCGTAGGATCTCTGTATCATCTTGTCTATTTCATCATCACGCATGCAAACTCTCCACAGTCAACTGAGATTGACTTACCACTCGTCCATTTTTCACTACGTAAGGGATGATCTCCTGACCACTTATGACCCCTCTTTTCGTTGCGGAATTGGTGACAAGCAAGTCAGCCCGTCTCCCTATGACAACCCCATAATCCAGACCCATTATCCTGGCGCCATTGAGAGACGCCATGGAAAATAAATGCGCAATATCCTCGATCCCGCTCATTCTCGTGGTAGTTGCCAGTACGTGCATCTCTCTTATCATACTTCCATTACCCAGCGGGTAAAAGATATCCCTTATGTTGTCTGTACCCATTGCCACATTAATCCCATTTTCAACCAGATCTTTTACCCTCGTTATACTGTTGTAGGGCCGGAAACTTTGCCTATCCGGAAAATTTGTTATGAGGTTACAACTGGGGGTCACTATTATGTTAATCCCTGCTTCTTTGACTTTTTCTATTGTCTCCCTTGCCGTTTCACCACAAACCTTTGACAGAGAGATACAATGAGTGGCCGAAACCCTCCCC
This sequence comes from Deltaproteobacteria bacterium, assembly GCA_030621455.1. Classification (GTDB taxonomy): domain Bacteria; phylum Desulfobacterota; class UBA8473; order UBA8473; family UBA8473; genus JAUXHQ01. Next base: position 561 of record JAUXHQ010000101.1, on the reverse strand, counting down.
TCATACCCCTCCTCAATAGTCTTTTGCGCCAGATATGGTAACATGAAGTCTTCAGGGTCATTCGACTCGTCTATTTGAACCTCCAACCCTCTGTCATGCTTCTTTGCGATTTCAAAGAGTATATCGATATGCCTCTTCTGTTCTTCCCCGGTCTTCTCCACCAAAGGAAGTCCACCCAGTAAGTCAGCGCCTCTCTTCAGCCGGCGGTCAGTCGGGGTCAAAGCCTCTTCCAGTAGTTCTCTCGTCCCGGGCTTCAAAACCCCTTCCTGAGGAAAGGCACATATCTCCATATCTACAATCCCGGCATACTCTTCTTTCAATTCACATATTGCAGTTAAAGGCAGCAGCTTTGCGGTAAGGTCAACATCAACCTGAGTCCTTATGGCTGTGGTACCCTGCCTGACCATCTCTCGCACTACATTGCCGGCCCTTTCTTTTATCTCCGGAATTGTATAGTTTTCTTTGAATTCTCGTATCAGTCTCCTGTTCTCATCCAACGTGCCTCCAAACTGGTCAGGTCTCATCCGGGACAGAAGGTCCGCTTTATCCAAATGTGTATGG
>JAUXHQ010000106.1 GCA_030621455.1 Deltaproteobacteria bacterium | reverse complement strand
CAAAATTATGGGGGCAACCCCAGGTATTTCCCTGTCCCTCAGACTGGCGCAGATTATGACGTGAACTCTTCACGGCTAAAACCATACTTCACGAATTTCTCGTAAAAGGTCTTATAATTCAACTCAGCCTCTTTGGCGGCGCGGGTGATGTTTCCTCGGTTTCTGGAGAGCACCTTCCTCAGGTACTCTCTTTCCCACAGTGCTATGATTTCAGCTTTCATTTGTTTAAAGGGTAAATCAGCGTCTCCCGGCAAAGGCAGACTCGTCTCGCCGGACAGGGAGTTTCCTCCTGATGGGGTTAGAATTTCAAACCTCCGTATGGTATCCCCCTTTTCCAATAACACGGCCTTTTCCACCACATTCTCCAGTTCCCTTACATTTCCGGGCCAATGGTATTGGAATAAGGAATTCAAGGCTTCCGGACAAATCTCATGCACCTTTCGGTCCAAAACGGCTCTATATTTTACCAAGAAGTACTCGGCCAAGAGGGGTATGTCATCCGATCTCTCTCTTAGGGGAGGAAGATGAATGGACAAGACATTGATCCTGTAATATAAGTCTTCTCGAAATTTCTTCTCTTTTGCCAATTCCGCCAGGTTCTGGTTGGTGGCCGATATAATCCTTACATCGAGCCTAATGATCTTGTTACCCCCCAGTCGACGTATCTCCTTCTCCTGGAGAAACCTCAATAACTTCCCCTGAATAGAAAACGGAACGTCACCAATCTCATCGAGGAACAGGGTTCCCTGATGGGCCAATTCAAACCTCCCTAACCTCCGGGTATGGGCGCCTGTAAAGGAACCCCTTTCGTGTCCGAAGAGCTCCGATTGCAATAAGGCCTCGGGAATGGCGGCACAGTTGACAGTAATCAGGGGTTTCCTCTTTCGCGAGCTGTGGTAATGGATGGCCTTTGCCACCAGCTCCTTTCCCGTTCCGGTTTCCCCTGTGACCAGGGTTGTGGTATCCGTTTCCGCAGCCAGACTGATGAGTTCATAGACCTCCCTCATCCTGTGGTTCTTTCCCACGATTTGATGAAAGTCGTACCTTCCCTCTACCTCTTTTCTTAAGGAGATATTCTCTTCTATCAAATCCTGTGTCTGAAAGATCTTTCTCAGGGAGATTTCCAAAAGCTCCAGATCGAATGGTTTCTGTAGAAAGTCATATGCCCCTAATTTCATTGCTTCTACTACCTGGGACACCTCTCCGTGGCCGCTGATCATAACCACATAAATGTGGGGATACAACTTCTTTATCTTCTCCAAGAGCTCCAACCCGTCCATCCCGGGCATCTTCATGTCAGCCAGGACAACGGCGAAGTCCATTTCTCTCAGCCTCTCCAAGGCCTCTAACCCACCTTTTGCCATGGATGTATCCATACCCATGGCCTCGAGGGCCGCCTTTAGTTGAACCAGGAATATCTCTTCATCGTCGACGATCAGTATCCGCTTCTTCATCTGAGGGGTACCCTTACAATTATTCGGGTTCCTTCACCTACCTTACTCTCCACCAGTATTTCCCCGCGATGGAGGTCGATTATATTCTTGGCTATGGCCATTCCCAGCCCAATTCCCCTTTCCTTGGTGGTATGGAAGGGGTGAAATACCATACCGATCTCTGATTCGGGAATTCCGCAGCCGGTATCCGAGAAAATCACTTCCAGGATATCCAATGGTTCCTTTGCTCCCGTTTTCCTGGTGATCTTAGTGGCAACGGTAAGCTCACCACCGTCAGGCATGGCATCCACGCCATTCCTTACGATATTCTGAAAGACATGCTTTATCTTGAACCCGTCCACCCACACCTTTCCAAAAGTCGCCCCATAGCTCTTCCTGACTTGGATATTCGCCCTCTCAAGTTGTTCCTTGCCCTCGAACAAGACCCCATCGATTAGATTATGGATATCCACTTCATGACAATTAAAGCGAATCGGCCTGGCGTAATCCAGGACCTCAGTCACAATCCTGTTGAGAGAAGTGACTCCGTTGAGAATCCCCTCAAGCGAATCCCTTTCTCCATCATCGACAGGGGAATATTTTCGTAAATACTGGGCTCCGGTGCAGATTTGTTGGAGAGGATTTCTGATCTCATGGGCACAACGGGCCGCGGTTTGTCCAAGGATGGCCATCTTTTGAGCCTGAATGAGCTCGTCTTCCAAACGCTTTCTTTCTGTGAAATCCTGAATTACCAGAATGAGCCCGGCCTCTTCTCCGGTTACTGTTGGCAATGGTATCTCAGAAGTGCTCACATGAAAAACCTTCTCGCCGGTTTGAGGAGAACTGCACCTCAGCTCCATCCCACATGCAAGTTTATCGCCTCCGTGGGGCTTTTCCAATTTCAGGTCTAAGCCGTCAACAGGGAAGATCTCCTGTATGGTTTTACCCTCGGTATCCCCGGCAGTGGTATGGAACATTTCGCAATAGCTCTTGTTTGCCAGTACGACGTTGAACTCCCTATCTAAGACAAGGAGCCCTGATGGAATATAGCTTATTATGTTTTCGCTGAAATTTTTTAGCAGCAATTTCTCCGTCATTGTCTGGTGCTGGTCCATTGCGTTTTGAACTACTGCCCTCACCTCATCCAGATCCAGGGGTTTTATAAGGTAGGCAAATGCCCCCATATTGAGGGCCTCTATGGAACTCTTGAGAGTGGCATTTCCTGTGATGATAATCCCCTCGGTTCGAGGAGAAATATCCTTGATCTGTCTGAGCACCTCTATACCATCCGTGCCTTTAAGCACTGTGTCTATAAGGACGACATGGAAGAATTTCTGTTCCACCAAGGCTATAGCGTCCGCGCCCGTTTGGACGGTATCTACCTGACACCCCGCCTCGTGAAATAGGTCCCTCAGGATTTCGCAAATGTCTTCACTGTCGTCTACGAACAATAGGTTTACTTTGCACGGCATCTTCTCCTTCAAGTCGAGTCCTCCTCATGCCTTAAAGTAAAGAAAACGTAACATATTCAAGCATTTTTTGCAAATTTTTCTTTCACAACATAAAGGACCTTTGCCTGCAGTGTGGGCGTGATGATCGACCCCAGCCCTTAGAATTGCCGGCCTTCAAGTATGTTCCTTGACATAGAGCTGTCGGGTTGTTAATATCAGTTAAACTGAATTGTAATATTGATTCTCAATCGCTTCTTCGGGGGAACCTTATGAAGGAGTCCTATAGCAGCGGCATACCTTATCTGGACAATCTAATGGGTGGGATTTTACTGGGTGATAATGTTGTATGGGCATTAGAGCCAGGGACTTATTTCGATTTTTTTCTGGAATCCTTTTTAACAGTAAAGAATAATGCTCATTTCAAAAATATTTATGTAAGCTTTGATTTTCCCCCATCAAAGGTATACGCTAGATATAAGGACTATTTCAATGAGGACGATTTTATACTGATAGATGCCTTTACATTTGGCAAAGGAAAGGGCGACAAGTTCTTTCAGTCCTTTTACACAAACATGTCGACGGAATCCAAACAATTCCGTGTACATTCCATTGAGGACATGAATGAACCTGCTGAATTCATAAGGGTTATCAGCGAATTAGAGGAGGAGTTCAAGGAAGGTAATCTGTGTAAATACGTCTTTGACAGCCTGACGGGGATGCAAGAACTGTGGGGTGAAGAGGAATCGCTCCGTTTCTTTACCTATACCTGCCCCAAACTTTTTGAGTTAAAGGCATTGGCATACTGGCCACTGGCTAAAGACGCTCATTCAAAGGCGTTTTTGGCAAATATAAGTAATATAACTCAATTGGTTATTGATTTGCATTTTCAAGAAGACAGTACCTGTGCAGCCAAGTTTCTGAAGTTGGACGGAAGGTCTTCCCGTTTATTAAATATCGTTCATCATTATAACTTTCATGACAACAAGATAACCTTTATTGAACCTTATGAAAAACCGGACAAGGAAGGTTTTAAGGCAGACAGGTTTGGTTTTCATGGAAGGGGACAAGAAGGGGTTCCGAGTTTTTTGCGTAATAGGGATCCTGTAAAGATAGGGGCACGCATTCTGGATTTTCGCAAAAAAGAGAACCTGTCCCAGGTTGAATTGGCCAGGATGTTAAATATTACTCCCAGCGCTTTATCCCAGATAGAACACGACCAGAGCCTTCCATCCCTTCAGCTCTTTGTGGATATTGCCCGCTTTTTTAGAAAATCCCTTGACTCATTCTTTGTTACAACTCCTGCTTCATTTAAGCCTGAAAGGTCCAAGAAGAAATAAAAAGTGTAATCTCAAACCCTAAGTCCTCCTGACCATAACTTTTCAAGAAAGACCTTCCACGGTAATATCTCAATCGAGGTCTCAAGTTTTCTCGGTTGTTCTTCCAGCGAAATAATAATGGCCGAACCAATCGTCTGCTCTTCGAGTAGCACCTTCAGCCCTTTTGTATGTCCGCTATGTATCCTTCCCGATCCCTTGACCTCAATTGCCGCATCCATATCGCCAAGGATAAAATCCACCTCAAACCCCGAACTTGTGCGCCAGTAACGAATATCAAGCTCAGGATTTCTATAGGCCTGATAAGCTTTGAGTTCCTTTAGAATATACTGTTCAAATGAATTGCCTAATTCTGGCGTTCCGATTCCGGGAGCTCGGCGAGCCAGATAATTCATCACTCCCACATCAAAGCCATGGAGGGGTTACAAGGTGATGGTTTATAAAAAAGGCCTTCCAGTGAAATTTCACTGGAAGGCCTCAATCACTTAACTGCCTTGTGATTATGAATTGAGTATTTTCATCGCACTTTCATCATTCACATCAGAGACATGCGGAATACCTGTTTCTTGTGCAGTTTCTCTGTTACCTGAAAAGATATCGTTCCGTTCGATCTGGTCAAGAGAGAACTTTCTTGCACCTGCCATAAGCTGCTGCATACCGCATGAAAGTTTGTCAGCCAGGGTGCAAAAAGCAATAGCGCCGTAAGGAATATTTTTCATTTCACTCTTGCCCAGCTTTTTCTCTAAATCAAAATATGAGGCAAATATTTCTTTTTCGTTGTTTCCGATTTCCCGTACCGTTTTGGGTAATTCCGTCCAGTGGCCGTTGACCACTGGCCTTCTTTCATGATGGAGCGCTCCTTCGATATTTGAGCCTACAAATCCCGGAATCATAATCGCTCTTCCCATGCAGACGAGCTTTGTGAAAGGCGCGCCCAGCGCAAGCGCTTTGAATATATGGTCTTCAAGCGCAAAACCACCGGCAAAAGACATATCCACGACCTTTTCTCCTTTTGCAGCCAGAATGCTTGCATACTCATAGGCCTTTGAATGCAGGTTGATTGACGGCACTCCCCAGCTCTGCATCATATTCCAGGGGCTCATCCCGGTTCCGCCGCCGGAACCGTCTATGGTAAGCAGATCAAGTTTTGCATCGGTGGCAAATTTGATCGCCATTGCAAGTTCTTCCATACCGTAGGAACCGGTTTTTAATGTAACTCTTTTAAAACCTATGCCGCGAAGATATTCAACAGAGTTCATAAACTCGTTGCGCACCTGCTCCACTGTGTTTAGATTCGTGTTGCCGAGGCGGCTGTGGCGGGCAAAGGATTTAATGGAGCCGGTTTCAAAGGCCTGTTGAACTTCGGGCAGTGTCGGATCCGGATCGACCACATAGCCGCGTTCCTTCAGAAAAATGGCATAGTCAAGACTGGTAACCTGAATTTCACCGCCGATATCCTTGGCGCCCTGGCCCCATTTCAATTCGATGATGCATTTATCTCCATACTTGTCTACTACAAATTCCGCAACGCCATTACGGGTATCTTCAACATTAAGTTGAACGATTATGGCGCCGTAACCGTCGTAGTAACGGAGATAACCATCTATACGTCTTTCCAGTTCAGGGGCGCCCTTGATTTTGCCTTTTCTGGTATCGCCGGATATAATTTCCGATTTACGGTCAACCCCGACAACATTCTCGCCGATAACAACGGGGATACCTACCAGCGCTCCGCCTATTGCGAATGAATCCCAATACTTCTCGGCAACAAATGTTGATCCGAGAGCGCCTGTCATAAGAGGCATACGGATTTTCGTTTTTACTTCGTTGCCGAACTCGGTTTCAAGACTTACATTTGGAAAGATACAGTCATCCGGATTATTGGTCAGTCCCTCACTGAGGCCATGAGAGCCATAGGCATACCCCTGGATTCGAAGTGAATTATAGGAAACTCCGACATGAGTGGTATTATCGGCTCCGGCTGTTACTATTCCGAAACTTCTTGGATAGAGCAGTTTTCTGCCCACAAGGCTGGAAAGCCATGTTTCACATTTGCCCTGGCAATCAGCCCGGCAGAGTGTGCAAAGGCTTGATTCAGCAGGATTGCCTCGATTAATGGTTCCGAGCACATCATTACTTTTTGAGAATCGCACTTTTTAAATCCTCCTTCTATATTGTTAGTGTGAAATAAAAAAAGGCGTCTATCCATTTTAATGAATAGACGCCTTTGTCAATCCAAGTAAAAAATTGCGACCTGTGCAGTTACACAAATCCGGTATATTGAAGTTTCTCTGGTGATTCAGTCAACCGCATACGTAGAAAAATTGCTTCATACACCTTTGTATGAAGTCTTTTTCGCCGGATAGAAACCTCCCGTTTAATGAAAAAATATTATTCTAATTTGTTATATTTGTCAAGCTCCAATTTAACCGAGAGGGATTTCCGCTGCCCCTTTTTCGAGTTTTTAGTCATCATGCGTATAGGGCAACAGGTGGGGATGGGGCAATAACTTTCCGTTTCAGGACAGATACGCTTAGATATCCGCTGCAAGAATTATTGCCTCCGCCACCGCCTTCATAGATTTGCGCATATTCATGCTCTGCTTTTGAATTCTGCGAAACGCCTCCTCACCAGAAAGCCCCCGGTCACGCATCAGTATGT
>JAUXHQ010000227.1 GCA_030621455.1 Deltaproteobacteria bacterium | reverse complement strand
GGGTACTTAATCCCCAACAGATCACACAACCGTGTATGTAATACGTCCTTTATATTCACCACTCTCTTCCTGTCCTCCTTTCCCGTTCTCTCTCGATCATCTGAGTTAGACTCAACGGATTCACCGAATGTTAGGGCAACACTTGGGGAAGCTCTATACATTCTTCCTTATGTGGTCTGCAATCTCCCGAATAAATGTCCCCGGGCCAAAGGCCCACCCTGCCCCTTGACAGGTATCCCCGATAAGCTGGTCCCCTTACCCATCTTATCTCCGTAAGACTTTTCGCATGTCTTTCTCCACCGATGTTCCAAACCTTTACACCCCTCTAACACCTCTTTTTTGAACATGAACCACCTCCCAATAGAAAGATCAGAAAATCTATTCCCAAATAAAACCAGTTCCCTCCGAAAAATGAGAATTATAAATGGCCACTAATTAACCACTCTCTAAATTTTGGGTGGGCAATGTTAACCAGTTCTAAAGCTCTCTCACGCAGTGACTTGCCTCTTAGCCGACAACAACCGTATTCGGTAACCACATAGTCCACATCATATCGAGGTATCGTTACGACCGATCCCCTCCCCAGAAAAGGAACGATTCTTGAAGTACTCTCACCTCTACAGGTTGATGGTAATGCCACAATTGATCTTCCATTGGGGCAACGGGACGCACCGTTCGCAAAGTCCATCTGGCCACCCACGCCACCGATCACTACCCCCCCTAATGTCTCTGCATTTACCTGTCCTGTCAAATCTATTTCCAGCGCGGAATTGATGGAGATAAAGCCATTTAGCTGACCAATCGTCAATGAATCCTGGACGAATTCGACAGGATGGATCTCTACCAACGGATTGAGGTGGACGAACTCATATAAATCTCTACTTCCCATCATCATGGTAGTTGTAACCAGGGGCTCATGATTTGTATCTCTCTCCGTATCATTTATTCCACGTTCTTTTATGAAACTAATAATGGAATCCGTTATCAGTCCCGAATGAACTCGTATATCCTTCTCTTTGGGAAGAAAAGACAATACGGCTTCCGGTATATTTCCTATACCCACTTGCAGCGTCGCATTGTCAGGTATTAATTCACAAACATAATCTGCAATCTTTTTTTCTATCTTGCCAAAACCGGTAAGCTTCACAGAAATCAATGGTCTCGATGACTCAACCGCATAATCAATCTGAGAAAGATGTAACCGACAGTTCCCAAAAGTCCTCGGCATTTGATCATTAATCTCAGCGATAACGATCTTCGCATTCAGGGCAGCAGACAACGTATAATCAACCGAAATCCCCAAACTATAATAGCCGTCCTCATCTGGTGGAGATACTTGAATGAGAGCCACATCTAAAGGTAGAATCCCTTCGTTAAAGAGCTTTGGGACCTCCGAACTCCTCACCGGAATGTATTCCACCCTTTCCCCAACAGATGCATCTCGTATTCTAGGACTCATATTAAAGGTACACAGAGTAAAATGTTTCTTCATACCCGGTTCCAGATACTCGCACTTGCCCAAAGGAACTGTAGTGATTAATTTAACCCCGGTAAAATCATCCTTATTTTCCGTCAAGGCCTCGACAAGGGTCTGTGGTTCAGCACAGGCTGAGTGAATGAACACATTATCACCTGACTTAATATTCTGAATAGCTTCCGCTGGTTCGACTCTCTTCATGTGTTTTCTTCTCAAGTTATCGCCCTACGGGCGGGCTTCTAACCGTAACACCCCGATTTATTTGATGAAAAAATGAGATTTCCTATACTATTAAATTAATATGTCAGATTATACAGGCATAATCCCGTGTTTCCTCCAGGCCCTTTCCGTTTTCTTGCCTGACAACATGTCTAATGCCTTGATTATCGCTGGCCTTGTCTCCTTAGGCTCAATCACATCGTCAACATGCCGAAAAGGCGCTACTTCGTAAAGGTCGAGGTACTTCCTTCTATATTCTTCTCTCATCTCCTCCTTATACTTCTTGGGATCCTCTGCCTTGGCCACCTTTTCCCTAAGGCTGTGGCTTGTCATTAAGATACTGATGCCTGCATCCACGCCAAAGATTGAAAACTCGGCCCAAGGCCATGTAAATACCATATCTCCCCCTATGAAATGACTGCCCATAGCAGCATATGCCCCGGCATAACCCTTACGCAGGACCACGGACACTATTGGCACCGTTGCTTCAGCATAGGCATATAGCAGCTTGGCTCCGTGCCTTATTATCCCTCTTTGCTCACTTTGTGTTCCTACAACATAAGCCGGGGTATCAACCAAGTTGACCAGGGGTATGTTAAAGGCATCACAGTACCTTACAAACTTGGATGCCTTGTCAGCCGCATTTATATCCAGAGCCCCTGCCCACACTAATGGCTGACTGGCTAACAAACCGACCGGCTGTCCACCCATCCGGCAAAACCCGGTTATAACGTTCGTGGCGTAATCAGGCTTGAGCTCAAAAAAGTTACCGTTATCAACTACTTTGTTGATTACCTGGTACATATCATAGGGTTTCTTAAAATCAAAAGGGACAAGTCCTGCCAGATCTTCATCCATACGATCGCGATCGTCTCCAGTGTCTGCGACAGGAGGCTGCTCCATATTGTTGGATGGTAAAAAACTTAATAACTCCTTAAGGTTTTCGATACATTCTTCATCATTCTCAGCAACCCGGTCACAAACTCCGCTTACCGAAGCATGCATTTCCGCTCCACCGAGTTCTTCTTGACTGACAACTTCACCGGTTATTGCTTCTACCACAGGTGGTCCCCCAATAAACATGGAGCTAGTGCCCTTTACCATAAAGATGACATCTGTCAGGGCAGGACCGTAACACGGCCCACCTGCAACCGGCCCCATGACCAAGGTGATTTGCGGTATTACCCCTGATGCCCTGGCGTGCCTACGCATGAGTGCTATATAACCTTCCATGGCCGGATGTTGCTCCTGCGCCCTGGCGCCCCCTGAATCATTAAGCAGAATAATCGGTATCCTCTTCTCCAGGGCTAAATCCATCATCCTGATAACCTTTCGGATATGCACTTCGCCAACAGAACCTCCGTGAATTGTAAAATCCTGGGCCACCACGGAAACGTTGCGGCCACCTATTTTCCCGTACCCTGTAACCACACCGTCTCCTGGGGCCTCCAGTTTGTCCATCCCAAAGTCAGTGCAGTGATGCTTGGCAAACAAGTTCATCTCTACAAAACTCCCTGGATCTACCAGGAGAATTAACCTCTCACGTGCAGTTAGTTTACCCTTGGCATGCTGTTTTGCTACACTATCCGGCCCCCCACCCTGTTGGAGACGCCTTTTGCGTTCCCTCAGCTCTTGGATCCTTTCCTCTCTTGCTTCCATTGAAAGCCCCCTCATTCGAATATTTCCAAAATCGATTCCTCAAATGTTTACAAAAAATAGACCCCACTATCCAAAATGTTTTGACCTGTGCGGTTACTCAACCCCAGTGTCTTTGATGATTCAGTGAACAGCATTGCGTTAAGCGCCGGTTGCTTGTTTTGTTTGCTTGTTATACGTAAGGACTCGACCAACATACAAACATACGAACGAGACTTGTCATCCTATTACAGATACAGCCGTATGCCAAACTGTAGTTCATAACAAGCAAACGAAATAAGTAGCCGGTAAGCGGTAAACCTGACCAACTGCACAGGTCGAAATGTTTTTACAGACCTATCTCTCTGGCAATGATCGTTCTCTGAATCTCTGATGTACCTTCATGTAAGGTTCCTACCTTACCATCCCGAAAATAACGCTGAACAGGATACTCCATCATGTAACC
>JAUXHQ010000159.1 GCA_030621455.1 Deltaproteobacteria bacterium | reverse complement strand
CCGCTTGGCCTCCGACTTCCCTCATATTCGATTTGGGCATTTCTCCTTGTAACCCATATGGTTTCCCCGTCTTTTGTTAATCCCTTTGCCTCGTATTCCGTGGGAACGCTTTCTCCTTTTAGTCTCTTTTCCCTTATCTCATTGGTCAGTGCCCTGTCTTCAGTGTGCACCAACTTCCACGACTCCAGGCGCTCCAACTCGTCTCTGGTGTACTTGTAAATTTCGGCAAACTTATCATTACAAAATTCGATCCTTCCGTCTTGGTCGATATAGATGCCCGTGGGCGAGTTTTCAACGAGGGTAAAGTATTTCTCCTCTGATTCCCGCAGCGCCATCTCCGCCTGCTTATGGTCTCTGATTTCCTTCTCCAGTTCCTCACGCAAGCGTGTCTCTTCGATGATCGTCTTTCCTTCAAGGCTGATGTATCGAGCATCTCCCCGGCCATCCATCACAGGCTGACAGTTAAAGATAATAGGAACACGGGCGCCGTCAGCGCTCTCAAAAGTGGTCTCTATCCTGGTTGACAAACCCTCTTTCGCTTTCTCAAAACACTTGATAATCTTTGCCCGTTCCGCATCAGAATGCAACCACCATGTACTGTCAGGAAAATGTGTGCCGACGATTTCCTTAGGCGTTCTTCCTACGGCCTTAAAAGCGCCATTATTGCAAAAGAGTATACTACCATCTCTGTCACACTTTACCACAAATGTATCAAGGGTGTTCACCCATTCCTTGAGTTCAGACAACTCCGCTTCCAGTTGCACACGTGATGCGGATAATTCATTGACCCGCCTCCGTAGTTCCGCCGATTCATTTATGCGCTGCTCACTCATCCTGCATTCATCCTTCATCTGGGTATCCTGTATCTTCCCTCCAGCACCCCGGGTCAGATGCCATGATATCACCTGTGTAAGTATAGGCCCTTCTTCTACACCCTCCACAGACATATTTGTACAGGCACTTCCCACACTTGCCCTTTAAATTCTCCCTGTTTCTCAGTATCTTAAAGAGTTCAGCGTTCTTCCAGATGTCCTTTAACCGTTCCTTTCTCAGGTCGCCCACCTCTAATGTCATTATGTCGCCGGCCGCAACCTTGCCGGAAGCCTTTATGCAATAGCTATATAAACCGCTTATACACCCCACGCAGAAATCATAGAAATTGGCGGGTCTATTCGGGTCCATACAGACGCCCTTACAATGTTCATCTTCAGACACAATGTAACGGTTCTCAAATGCCACTCTTTGCCATCCATAGCGTTTCTGTGCCTGCACCAGGTAACGCTGCGCTCTCTTTATCTGATCCTTTGTCAATGTCCACTCTTTTCTTTCCGCAGCCTTTCCCAATGGCAGGAATTCCACCATTGTAAAGTCCACCCCCATACTCATTGAGAGTTCCAGCATCGTCTCCAGCTCATCATAGTTTACACTTGAAAGCGTCATTATCATCATCACTTTCGGAACGCCGACCCTCTTGAAGTTGTTTACCGCATCGATAACCCTTTTGAATGAACCCTCGCCTCTGTTCCAGTCGTGATTCTTCTCCATACCGTCCACGCTGACCTTCACCTGGGAAAGTCCTGCGGCCGCAAGTTCGGAACAATATTTCTCATCCAGCAGGTAACCGTTGGTATTCATGGCAACACTCATCCGCGTTGAAGTATACCTTACTATATCGACCAAATCCTCTCTCAGGGTCGGTTCTCCCCCGGCAAACATCACTATCTCGGTGCCGGCCTCGTAAATATTGTCTATGATATCACATACGTCTTTAGTGCTAAGCGGGTCATGAATGGGCTCCTTTGACCCCGGAGGATGGTATTCGGCATCGATGAAACAGTATTTACAGTCGAGGTTACAGGCGTCGGTAAGGCTAAACCATGTAAAAAGCGGTTTCGCTTCCGCCACAGCCCTGTAATATTTTTCCCGTGTAATTTTCATAAAGTCTTGCATATCTTCATGCTTCATCTTGTCCTCATTTCATATGGAAAATAAGTGAGCTAAAGTTTAACTGTTGTCCATAACTTTAGTGCACTTTAGTCACTTCAAATTTTAGGCACTTTTTACTATACCTGAATTGAAAACTTGTCAGCGCCTATTTATCCAACCGCATTTTGCGAATCAGCGCCGGTTAATAAGGCCCCTGCGTTGGGAAAAAGGTGCCGGATGGCTGGATAAACCCTTCCGGTGTCTTGGCAAAGACATTTTTAAGCCCAACCCCTTCCAGGATACTATGGGCTTTCTTCATCTCCTCAAACCGTGGAAGCGGCAGGTCTTTCCTCCTGAAGGCAGCGTTATATGCAACAACACCGGTGGCGATTAAAGGATCGACCTTACAGAGTTTCTTGCCCATGCGATTCACTTCGTTTAAAGAGATCAGCTTCTTGTTGTAAGGGATGCTGACGCTCAGCGACACCCTGCCCTGATAATTGTGAGCCAGATATCTCACGGCTTCCCATGCAGTCTTCTTATACCTCTCCGCCAGGCTCTCATCTCTTACACCTGTCACGAGGCTGAATGTATCGCGATCGAGACCTTTCAGGTCTATTGAAATATCCGTCACACCACTGTCAGCCAGGTCATCTATGTAGTCATGAGTAAGCAACGAGCCATTGGTGTCAACGAGAAAGCGCGCCTTCGGGTGAGGACTGAGCTTTTTGAGTTGCCTTATATACTGCAACAGCCAGGCCCTGTTGAGCGTACACTCGCCACCTGTAATCAGCGTCCGGTTTGTTCGAATCATCTTCATGGTCTGCGCCAACCTGTGAGCGGTTTCTACCGGAGTCAGGGCTTCAGCTTTCCCATTATAAGTGATAAATGAATTATTGCATTGGGCACATAAGAAGTTGCACCCCACAGTAAAGCAGACCGCTTCAACCTGTGGGATACCAGCCTGTCCTGAGAAGAACATGACCCTCCTCTTGGGTACGTAGTCCCCGGGAAGTTCAGTCTCTATGCTCATCCCCTCCCTGGTCATCATGTTACATGCGGGTCTCACCACGCCATCCACGGCTACTGCACAGCTCCAGCACGCACCGATCCCGCAAGCCGTGGAAAGAGAGGGATCTTCAGGTAAAACAGCATTCCGATGGTCTGTGAGTGTCAATGCCTCCTTCACACTTATTTGCTCGGGCACTCGAAATACGCTTCCGTCTATCTTGACATTCACCTCTTTATCCCTGCGTTTCTCCACTAATTTCCTTGCCTCAGAGGGACAGGCGAGAACACAGGCGCCGCAACCAATGCAGGTTAATCCTTCATTACCCGGGCAGTCAACCAGTTCTGTGCATAAGTTACATTCCGTACATTTTTCTTTGTCTATAGAGATTATATATGGCATTTTGATCAACCGGCTTAAACTGTGGAAGCGCCAAAAGTTATCACCTTCAACTCCCCAACAGAAGCTTATGGCGAAATAACCTTTCGAGTCCCGTTGACAGATCGCGGATATCGTCCATGAGTAAAAGCTGTCCATGGGGGTGTCTTGCCTGTAAAAACCTCCGTGTCTGCTGATTACATCCACAACCTATAGTAATGAGATCGATGCCGCTTTTCTTGCAATACTCCAGCGCTGAAGCCACATTAATACCGCAATTGGCCGCCCCGTCGGTTATGTGAATCATCAAACTCTTTTTGCTCCTGTCTTTGAGCAAGAGAGCCGCAGCCGTGATTGCCTGACCTGACGGGGTCCGGCCACCCGGCGCCATTGTGAAGAACTTGCCTGATTGATAGAGTTGAGTCAAGATGCACTCACCGTTGTTTTCATGGTAACCATAAACCTCAAGATGGTTCTTGAACCCGCGGGTCGCTTCTGCCAGTGAAACAAAAGCCTTCTCTGCGCTATCCCAGGGTCTTCTCCTCGAGTGCTGGCCACTCATGGAAGCTGAGGCATCAGAGACAATCGTGATGTTCCATGCCTCGTCAGGCATTGAATTGATCTTGGCCTTAAAGATTTTCCCGCCCAGGGGCACCCTGTGTAATCTTCGTGCGTCCAATTTGCCCTGGTCCAGGTTTCTCTTTACACGTTTCTTCCTCAGCTTCCTGTGCAGGGATCTCTGTTTCTTGAATATCCTTCTCAGTTGTCTGACCTGTTGCGGGTCCGGAATCACATTCGACTCAGCGCTCGCCCGGGTAAAAGTAGTGTTCATCTCCTTTGCCTCGGGCTCTTCCACGACAACTGCAATCTCCGCTGTCAAGTCGGTCTCCCCCTCTTCCAGGATGGAACTTATCTCAGAGGCGATGTCAGCGTCCAGCCTTTCCCCGGCCTGTTCCTCTTCAATATCTTTAAGGCCTTCGTCTTCCTTTACCTCTTCCGGTTCTTCAGTCTTCCCTTTTGGGCCTGACTCGTCGCGTATGGGTACCGCATCAGGAGGAATATCAAAAACTTCCCATTCTGAAATAGCCTCATCGAGAAGCTCCCAGATCCTGAGATATATCTCTACCCTGCTATTTCTCCTTTGCGCCACTGAGGAAAGCGTCGCCGCTATCTTTATGGCATCCGTATAAACCGAGAGGATACGCAGGGGGGCTTCATAGTAACTGTGGAGATTGTCAGGTTTCTTCTTCAGAAGCGTATTTGCTCTCCAGATATTGGCGAGTGATGAAGCGGTCGGCGGAAGTGAGAGGTCCCTCACTGCTTGACGATCGAGATATTTCCAGTAATTTGTGAGGTAAAGGGACCATATGCGAGACTTGGGCCGCTCACTAACGTAGATGTCTTCTCCCGCGGCAAGCACACCGACAAGATAATCGATCTTCTCCGCTGCTGTGATTGAAACCCGTTCATAGACCCGGTCCCGGACCCAATCACCCCATTCAATACCAGAGAAGGCCTCGCGCACTACCTGCCCAACCAATATATCCATTTTTTGGAATGGGATGGGATAGGTTCCATAGATTTCATCAGGACTGAGGAGGATTGACCTCTTCTTGTCGGAATCACCCATACCTGCCCAGTTCACGGGCTTGACATTAGTCCCGATAAAACTCGTCACCTTGCGCAGGGCTTTCAACACAAGGGCGAGTTCAGTGGCTTCATGATGTGAACGGTTCATCCTCCAAAATCTGCAATGATCGCTAAGGCGGCCGGTGTCGTCTTCAAAATCTACAGGTGGTGTGTTGGTGTTGGTATTGATCATGGCGCCTGGACCTCCTGGAAGTTTTGAGTGGCCAATAGGGTTCCGTATATTCTTGAGTTTTCGAAAAATAGTTGAAGAACCAAGTGAGCAATTGGCACATTTATTGCCATTAAACCTTCACCACGTCATTCCCGCGAAGGCGGGAATCCAGATTAAGAACATATCGCATCATACAAATCTTCCCAATTTTGGTTCTTTTCTTTTATCAGCCGCAATTTCCAAGCTCTTCGCCATTTTTTT
>JAUXHQ010000198.1 GCA_030621455.1 Deltaproteobacteria bacterium | reverse complement strand
CACGACAGATCTTTCAGGGACACGTCCTTGGCGGGGAGATAAATCCCGAATGGGTATTCGCCAGAGGGTGGGAACAAGCGGAGATGGATTTTGAGGGCCCTTCGTTTCCTGTAACTGAGTGTACATCTCACATCCGAGAGATCCCTTTCTTTGGCATGCAAAATCTGCGTGTAATGAGAAACCGTGGTTTAATTCAGGCAGAAAAGATTGATGAGTACATTGGCAGAGATGGGTACTTTGGGGCTGCAAAGGCCTTATACCAGATGGAACCTGATGAAATTATCCAAGAGGTAAAGCTGTCAGGTGTCAGAGGGCGAGGTGGTGCTGGATTCCCTACGGGTATGAAGTGGGAGTTTGCAGCAAGATCCCGTGGTGAGGTCAAATATGTACTCTGCAATGCCGATGAAGGGGATCCAGGAGCCTTTATGGATCGATGTGTGCTGGAATCAGATCCCCACGCGGTATTGGAGGGAATGGTCATCGCAGCTAAGGCTATCGGGGCTCATCAGGGTTATATCTACTGCCGGGCTGAATATCCGCTCGCGGTCAGGATGTTGAACCTTGCCATCCGTCAGGCGAGAGACTATGGGCTCCTTGGAAAGGATATCTTTGGGTCGGGGTTTGATTTCGATGTTGAAGTCTATCGGGGGGCAGGGGCATTTGTATGCGGAGAAGAAACAGCTCTCATGACCTCTATTGAGGGGAAACGGGGAACACCCAGGCCCAGGCCTCCGTTTCCTGCTCTCCAGGGGCTCTGGAAAAAGCCTACAATCTTAAACAACGTGGAGACCCTGGCAAATATTGCACAAATAGTTTTGAAAGGTGGAAAATCCTATGCAAGCATTGGCACCCAGAGAAGTAAGGGTACAAAGGTCTTTGCTCTGACAGGCGACGTAAAAAACGTAGGGCTTGTAGAGGTGCCTATGGGGACGTCTATAGGGGATATAATCTTTGACATAGGAGGGGGCATCCAAGAAGGGAAAAAGTTTAAGGCTGTTCAGTTAGGCGGTCCTTCCGGAGGATGTATACCAGTTGCACACTTGAATGCGCCGGTGGATTATGAATCCATTGCCCAACTGGGGGCCATTATGGGTTCAGGTGGTATGATCGTTATGGATGAAGATAAGTGCATGGTGGATGTGGCGCGATTTTTCATGGAATTTTGCAGAGACGAATCATGCGGAAAATGTACCCCCTGTCGGGTAGGCACGGAGAAGATGCTGGAAATATTGACCAGGATTTGCGAAGGGGATGGAAGGGAAGGCGATATTGAAACCTTAGAAAAATGGGCGAATATCATCAAGAATGCGGCCCTGTGCGGCCTTGGCCAGACAGCTCCAAATCCGGTGCTTTCAACCCTCCGCTACTTCCGGGATGAATACGAGGCCCACATCCGTGAAAAACGTTGCCCTGCTGCCGTCTGTTCCGCCCTTTTTAAATCAGCTTGCCAGCATACCTGTCCCATAGAAATGGATATTCCAAGTTATATCGCCTTGATCAAAGCCGGACGATTGGAGGATGCATATAAAGTTCTCCTCAAGACCAATCCATTTCCCAGTGTTTGTGGAAGAGTATGCGACCATAAGTGCGAATCGAAATGCAGGCGAAGCACCCTCGATGAGCCTGTTAATATAAAGTATCTTAAGCGATTCATCACCGATAATGCAGCAAGGCCTCCTGTGGAACTGGTACCGGTTACTCGAAAAGAAAAAGTAGCTATCATAGGTGCCGGCCCTTCCGGCATGACAGCGGCCAAAGACCTTGCATTACGGGGTTACGCTGTCAAGATTTTTGATGAACTTCCGGAACCCGGAGGTATGCTCCGTTGGGGGATTCCGGAATATCGTTTACCAAGAGATATTATTAAAAATGAGATTCAGGATATCCTGGATCTGGGAATAGAACTTCAGTGCAACACCCGGGTGGGCAGGGATGTGTCATGGGATGATATAAGAAAGGATTTCGATGCAATTTACGTGGCTACCGGTACCCAACGAACCGCCGGAATTAAGACTGAAGGAAAAGACCTGGAAGGTGTAACCGGAGCCGTTGAGTTCTTGAGAGATCTAAACTTGGGGGAAAAACCTTATGTGGGGAAGCGCGTGGCGGTAATTGGAGGAGGCAATTCAGCCATTGATGCTTCACAATGTGCCTTACGACTCGGGGCAGAAGAAGTCACGATCCTCTATCGAAGGGAAAGGGCCGAGATGCCGGCTCTGGAAGAGGAGATCCGGGCGGCTGAAAGGGAGGGTGTTAAAATGGAATACCTTGTGGCCCCTCTCAGGTTTGCGAGCGAGAATAACCATGTCGAGAAAGTGATATGCCAGAGGATGACCTTGGGCGATTTTGATACCAGTGGACGTAGAAAACCGCTTCCCAGCCTTGGTGATGAGTTTGTGCTGGATGCAGACCAGGTTATTTTCGCAATTGGTCAGGAGGCGGACTATGCTTTTGATATTCAGAAAACCGGTACCCGCGTCACAAAGAGGGGTCTTATAGAGGTTGCTAAAGGGAAAAAGACACAGACAGATGATCCAATGGTTTTTGCTGGTGGCGATGTGGTTACGGGTCCGGATACGGTCGTTGGTGCTATTGCTGCCGGGCACCACGCAGCAGAAGAAATCGATGAGGCCATTCGACAGAGAAATGGTGAAGCCCCGTATATTTCTCCACCTGAAGAAGAGATAGAAATACCCATGGACATAGAAGAAGCCCAGGAAATTGCAAGGACCCCCATGCCAGAAGCCGATGTCACCGAGAGGATAGGAGATTTTCGAGAGGTAGAACTCGGGTACTCCAAAGAAATTGCTCTAAAGGAGGCAGGCAGGTGTCTTCGTTGCGATGTCGTGGTGGAATAATCCGGAGTTTTGATAATCCATGATCAACAATATTGCTACTTGTATTAGTTCTCACATTTGGAGAAATAAGACATGGAAACAACTGATAAAAAGGTGAAAATAACGCTGGACGGGAAAGAACTCCTTGTTGACGAAGGGATAAGCATACTGGAGGCTGCCGAGCAGAATAGTATTCATATCCCAACCTTATGTCATCATCCTGCTCTCTCTAATTGGGGAGGGTGCCGTATTTGTGTAGTTGAAGTAGATGGGGCGCCCAGGCTCGCTGCCAGTTGCGTTATGCCTGTTCGAGAGGGAATGGAGGTGGTCACTTCCAACGATAGGATTATAGAAAGCCGGCGGACCATTCTGGAGTTCTTATTCGCCGAAAGAAACCACAATTGTATGTTTTGCCCCCAGAGTGGCGATTGCGAGCTCCAAGATCTGGCCTATGAATTGCAGATGGATCACCTAACAGTTTCTCATTCTTTTAAGGAGTTTCCCACTGATGTAACAAGTGAATACATGGCTATAGACCATAATCGGTGTATTCTCTGCGGGAGATGTGTTCGGGCATGCCAGGAAATAGCCGGAAACTATGTGTTGAACTTTCAGAACCGGGGCCCTCAATCTCTTATTGGTCTGGATCTTAATGAGACGAGAGAGGAATCCACATGCTATAGTTGTGGTGTTTGCATGCAGGTATGCCCGACAGGGGCCATATATAATCGATACAGGACTCATTATGCGGTAAAGGGTCATGGTAAGGACTGGCAGACTATCGAATCATTTTGTCCCCAGTGTGGATTGTTGTGCCCCACAATTTGCTTTGTTAGGGATAATAATTTGCTAAAGGTTGACGGTAAGATTCCTGGTGACAATAATAGACCAGATAAGGGCCAGCTCTGTTATAAAGGAAGATTTGAAACATTAAAGAGCGTGGAAAGGCGCCTTCTGAATCCCATGGTACGAAGGGAAGATGGAAGCTGGACTGAAGAGACATGGGAGGGAGTCTTTGATCTTGTGAGGGAGAGACTAAATGGCCTCAAGGATAAAGAAGGGGGTGATGGCCTGTTTGGCATAGTATCAAGCCAATGCTCCAATGAGGAACTCATGTTTTTCAAGGATCTTATGTCACAGGGCTGGGATGCTGGCTACATTAATACCTTGGATGCGTCCGGTTTTTGGACCATCTCCAAGGTCTGGAAAGGTATAGAAAAGGCATACAGGGAGGCGTCCTGGAAGCTGATTCCGGGTTCTGACTTTATCTTGCTCCTGGGCGCAAACCCCTACCAAAGCCAGCCTGTTATTTCATCCCTTATTCGAAGGAACGTCATGGAAAAGGTATCTGAACTCGGAGTTATCGGTTCAATAGATTCCATGTACCCGTTGACTTCCTATTATGTACCTGTAAAGCCGGAAGATGAATCTCTGTTGATTAAGGCGATCTTGAGCGAGGTGACAAATTTTGCAAAAGAACCGTCATCCTCTGTGATTCTTCCCATCCCCCAGGTCAGCAACTGGAAGAGGATTTCTGACGAAGTAGAAAAGATGCATGCCCCGGATATCTTAAAAAAGCTTGGCCTCGATGAGGATGCAAAAAACGCCTTTTATGAGATAGTCAAGGCATTCATAAATTCAAAGAACCCCATGCTTATAGCAGGGCAGGAACTTACTACCC
>JAUXHQ010000090.1 GCA_030621455.1 Deltaproteobacteria bacterium | reverse complement strand
AGCTGGAGAGAGGTATTTCCAATGCCGGACTTGATTTCAATAGGGGCTGTGAACATAGACCTCATTGCCATGGTAGACAGGTTTCCTTTGTCAGATGAGGAGGTCGCGGTCGATCACCTGGAGATATTCCACGGAGGATCTGCCGCCAATGTGGCGGTGGGGGTCTCGAGGCTGGGGCATTCTTCGGGTTTTGTGGGGGTGGTCGGGACAGACCGATTTGGGGAGATGCTCACTAAAGTGCTGATTACAGAAGGTGTGGACACATCCCATTTGATGAGAATGGAGGGAACCAGCGGTATAGTCTTCGCCGCAGTGAACCCTGTTGGAGAGAGGATACTTTACTCATCAAAAGGCATCTCTTCAATGTTAGACCGATCTCTGATACCTGTTGAGTACATAAAAAAGACCAGATTCCTGCACTTGACGAGCTTGATCGGAGAAAAGGCGATAGACGCATTGGGGTTCGCCGCCCGTATCGCCTCTGATAATAATGTAAAGGTAATCCTCGATCCAGGATCAATACTCGCTGAAAAGGGGCTTGCGGCCTTGAGTAAGATATTGGAAAGGTGTTATCTTGTAATGCCCAACCGGACCGAAGCGGTGATGCTCACAGGCGTCGAAGGGGAAGATGCAGGCAGAAGGATTATGGAATACGGCCCGGAAGCCGTGATAATAACCCGTGGACCAAAAGGCGCATCGTTGATCACCCGGGATCTGGTGAAGGATATCCCTGCATTGAAATCTAAGGTGGTGGATACGACGGGGGCCGGTGACGCCTTTGCCTCCGGCCTCATTAGCGCTCTTTTGAAAAGTAGAGGGTTGGAAGAGGCCGTCGCATTCGCCAACCTGGTTGCATCCATTTCCGTTACCCGGATAGGGGCGAGAACTACCCCCGGTCTGGAAGAAGTGGAGGGCCGTTGATGGGTCGACCGGCTATTGAGGAAGATACGATGCGGTTCCCGACGAATCCGGGCGTCTACCTTATGAAAAGCGAATCCCGGGAAATCATTTATGTGGGCAAGGCGAAAAACCTTCGGAACAGAGTGAGGTCATACTTCAGGAATATCGATAATTCGAGGTATCGCATCAGGTTATTGATGTCCCGGGTGGAAGATGTGGACTTCATAATTACCGACACGGAAAAGGAGGCCTTGATCCTTGAAAATAGCCTCATCAAGAGACATAAACCGAGATACAATGTAAACCTGAAAGACGGCAAGACCCATTTCAGTTTGAAGCTTACTATCTCGGATAATTTCCCACGGCTCTCTCTTGTAAGGAAAGTGAAGCGGGATGGCGCGCGCTATTTTGGCCCATATTCTTCCAGTAATGCGGTGAAAGAAACATTGAAGACGATATCCAAGACCTTTGGCATAAGGACCTGTAGTGACCCCAATTTCAAGAACAGGGTGCGTCCGTGTCTACGTCACCAGATAAAGATGTGCCTTGCCCCTTGTTGTGGGCTGATCGATGAAGCGGGCTACAGGAAGTCTCTGGAGGGAGTGACTCTATTCCTGGAGGGCAGGAATCAGGAACTCTCAAAAGTCTTGAGAAAGCGGATGAAAGATGAAGCAGATGACCTTAACTTCGAAGAAGCTGCAAGGATAAGAGACCAGATATTTTCCATAGAAGAGACCCTTGAAAGGCAGAAGGTGGTTTCGAACCTCCGTATCGATCAAGACGTCTTCGCTTTTTACGGACAGGGAGGGGAGATGGAACTCCAGGTCATGATCATGCGAACGGGAAGGGTCATAGATAACAGACCCTTCTCGTTGACCGATTTGGAGCTACCGGATGAAGAAGTTATCTCTTCATTTCTCAAGCAATACTACGGAGAAGACAGGTTTATCCCCTCCGAGATCGTGGTGCCTTTTGAGATGGAAGATAGGAAGTTGGTGGAAGAATGGTTTTCAGAAAAGAAAGGAAGGAAGGTAAGGATTCATTCCCCCAAGAAAGGGGAAAGACTGGACCTCTTAAAGATGGTAACGGAAAATGCCAAGAATTCATTCATCCGGAGGCAAAGTGAACAGGGCCTGATTATGAAGACCTTAGAGGAGATTAAAGAGAGGCTGCACTTGCGGAAGGTCCCCGGGAGGATAGAGTGCTTCGATATATCGAATACATCGGGGAGGTTAGCAGTTGGTTCCATGGTGGTCTTTAAAGAGGGTAGGCCCTACAAGGATGGTTATCGCCGTTTTAGGATCAAGACCGTTGATCAGGCGGATGATTACGGGATGATGTATGAGGTTCTCAGTAGAAGGTATGGCAGGGTATCCGAAGATCTGCCTGATATGGTAATGGTAGACGGGGGCAAGGGACAGTTGAATGTTGCCACGATGGTATTAAAAGAAGCGGGAGGGCTCGATTTGGACGCAATCGGTCTTGCCAAGGGGGAGGGCGGGGACAAGGTCTTTATCCCCGGCAGGCGGGATCCCGTATTGATGCGGGAGAATTCCAGGGCAATGCTGCTGCTTCAGCAGATCAGGGATGAAGCCCACCGTTTTGCTATCACCTACCACAAAAAGCTACGGGAAAAACGAAACCTGAGGTCCATATTGGAGGAGATACCCGGGGTGGGCTCCGCAAGGAAGAAGGCGCTTCTCAAACACTTCGGCAGCCTGAAAGGTGTGAAGAGCGCATCTACGGAAGATCTGGTTCAGGTCCCGGGAATGAATACCGAGGTTGCCGGGAACGTCTCCCATTTTTTTAGAGCCCTTCAGTTCAACAGATCGAGATAGGTCGTGGCGGAACTCCGGGTCTCACCGGGCGGAGAGATTGTGACGACTTTTTCGAATTCCCTTTTGGCGTCTTCTTTCCTGCCCAGCTTGAAGTAAACCAACCCCAGCTGGTAATGTGCATCAACATACCTGGGGGCTAATTTTACCGCGAGTTTAAATGCGGCTATCGCCTCATCCGTCTTGTCGATACTGAGATAGCCGACCCCGAGGTTATAGTAGGGTAATGTAAATTCCGGGTCAATCTCCGATGCTTTCTTGTAATTTTGTATTGCTCTTCCCATATCCCCCTTTTTGTAGTAGGCCCACCCCATATTGCAATAGGCCCGCTCCGGGGTTGAATATAGATCGTTGTTTACTGCCTTCCTGAACTCAAGGATGGCATCATCCCACCGTTTCAGGTTGAGGTACAAAACCCCAAAATTATTGTGAACTTCCGGAAGCTCCGGGTCCAATTCCAGCGCCTTCCGGAAATTATCGATAGCCTTTTCGTACTCCTTTTTCCCGCCATATGCCAGGCCAAGCATGCTATAAATATGAGGATCATCAGGGTTCATTTTCTTCGCTTCCAGGAGTTCTTTTAGCGCGGAAGGGATATTGCCTTCACTGAGATGAGATGCGCCAAGTCGAAGGTGTAATGAAGATCTTTCCTTTATAGCCGCCCTGTCCTCAACGCACCCGTTTAGAAAAAAGGCGAAAACGATCGGCACAAGACAGATACACAGCCTTTTCAACATGTGATCCTCCTTCATATATCCTCAAAGTGGGTCAGTTTCTTAAATTTTCTGTACCTGTTCTCTATATCAGTGTAGGTCAGGTTCTTCATCCTGTTTAAGCTGAAATCTTCCACGTTAAACGAGGCCATTACGCTTCCGAATACGACCGCCTGAGAGAAGTACCTCTGTTCCAGGTTGTTTATGTTTGCCAGGTACCCCACGAAACCTCCCGCAAAGGTGTCTCCCGCACCGGTTGGATCAAAGATATCCTCCAACGGATAGGCGGGGGCGGAAAAGATGGAAGAATCCGTAAACAGGAGAGCCCCATACTCACCTCGCTTGATAATCAGGGTATCCGGCCCGGCCGATAGGAGAGCTTTTGCGGCCTTGACGAGGTTGGGTTCGCATGCGAACTCCCTAGCTTCCGCTTCATTGATGATGAGGATATCGACATTCTCAATGGTCTTCTTGAGCTCGCTCGGCTTCTTCTCTATCCAGAAATTCATCGTATCGCATGCCACCAGCTTTGGGTTCTTAACCTGCTTCAATACATCCAACTGTAATTCAGGATCGATATTGGCCAGGAATACATACTCAGAGTCCCTATATTCTCGGGGTATTGTGGGGTTGAACCCCTCAAACACGTTTAACCGGGTGTCGAGGGTGTGGGCCTCATTCAGTTCGAACCCGTACTTCCCTTCCCACCTGAAGGTGCTCCCCTTTTCCCTCTGTAATCCTCTGATATCAATATTTCTGCTTGTCAGAAAATCCACATGTTCCTGGGGAAAATCACTGCCCACAACCGCAACCATATTGATATCCGTGAAGAAACTTGCCGCAGTGGAAAAGTAAACCGCAGACCCTCCCAAGACCTCTTTAACCTTTCCGAATGGTGTCTCTACTGAATCAAGGGCGATTGAACCGACTACCAAAATGCTCACGTCCGCCTCCTTAACATCCCAGAGTCCTTGATATGACTATTCGCTGAATCTCCGATGTACCCTCGGCAATATCGAGGACCTTTTGATCACGATAGAACCTCTCTATCGGGTATTCCTTCATATATCCGTACCCACCGTGTAGTTGTACTGCCTGATCCACAACCCTGCCCATGGTCTCGGAGCAAACGAGTTTTCCCATGGCGGCTTCTCTTATAAAGGGTCTCTTTCTGTCTTTTAACCATGTGGCCTTGTATAACATCAGCCTGGCCATCTCAATCTCCGTCAACATGTCACTGAGTTTAAAGGCATTCACCTGGAAACTGCTCAAGGGTTTTCCAAACTGAAACCTCTCTTTTGCGTATTTCAGCGCCATCTCAAAGGCTCCCTGGGCACCGCCCAGTCCCATTGCCCCTACACTTAACCTCCCCCCATCCAGGATTTCCAGCATCTGGCGCAGTCCATGGCCCTTTTTGCCCAGCAGGTTCTCTTCAGGAACGCGGCAATCGGTAAAGTATAACGCCCTGGTATCAGACCAACGCCACCCCATCTTCTCGTACGAAGACCCCACTTCGTATCCCTCGGTTCCTTTCGGGACGAGGATGCACTCGATCTCCTTCCTGCCATCTTCTCTCGTACCTGTGACGGCCGTTATTGTGATAATACCGCTGATCTTTGTCCCTGTGTTCGTTATGAAACATTTTGACCCGTTTATTACCCACATACCATGATCAAGTTTTGCGCTTGTCCTCGTGGCTCCGGCGTCTGAACCGGCGTCCGGTTCCGTGAGTCCGAATGACGCCAGGACCTTGCCTGAAGTAAGTTTCGGCAACCATTCTTTCTTTTGTTCCTCTGTTCCGTAGTAATAAATGGGCATAATCCCCAGGGATGTATGGGCGCACATAGTTATGGCCGAAGATGCATCAACCCTCGCCAGTTCTTCAACAGCAATGATATACGACAGGTAATCAGTACCTCCCCCCCCGTATTCTTCCCCGCAAGGCATCCCCATTATGCCGAGGTCTGCCATCTTTTCCACTATTTCGTACGAAAAGCTTTCCCCTTTGTCCAACTCTGCCGCAACAGGTCCTATCTCTTTCTCTGCAAAATCCCGCACAGTCTTTCTCAATATTCTCTGCTCTTCGGTTAGATCAAAGTCCATAGCTCCCTCCCGTATAGAAAACGAAAACGTAAAAGAAAACGTCGAGTCTGGAACACTTTTTTAGCAGATTTGGGTTAGGTAGTCAAGGGCAATGAAAAGATCAGAATTGGTTGAGTAGTATAAAAATAGTTAGCGGCCATTCTTGATGGCGATAAGTATCTGATTTCGCAATATATTCATATAATCCAACTGGTTTTCAGGTATGGGGGCCCCTTTCTCTTCTTGGTCCGCATAGAAGAGACCGAGACATACATTGTTGACCAATATGGGATAGACAATGAAAGCCGGTGCGTTAACAGTCTTTCTGTACCACTGGGGAATATGACCTTTCATGTCGGGCGCATTCTAATCACTGATGCGAAAATCCTTCCCCCGGGACACTGCCTGGTTAAAGCAGTCAGGGGATTTGCTGAGTTTAAACCCAAATGTGTCGATCAGCTCATCAATATCCTTGCCAAGGCCAAACCGGGCATTCATCGCCTTGCGAGCAGTGGTCATCATACAGAACATGGTGCGGTTAAAGGTAAACCCTCGATACATGGTCTCAAGTACCATGATAAGCACATCATTGAGGGTATAATTTTCCACAAGCACGCTGGTAATCTCCTGAATACCGCTGGTAAGTATTGCTGAAGGACGTTCCGCTTCAACGACTGAGGATGATATGTCACTTTGTTTAACCGAGGGATCATTATTTGTGTGAATACGATGATCTGTGGGACGGAGATCAGGTCCCGTTGTGTCTGTTTGCGGTTTTTGGTCATGGGAATCCGGCGGCGGGGATGCGCCGGCAATTTGAGGGTTTTGATCAAGGTGACCGGGACTTCCCGTTAATCTGCGAATAAAATCGCTGTTCCTTAAGTCTATTCCCATGGCATCGGAATACGTCTCCACGTCCTCTTTGAGACCGTCCAATAGTGTGAAAAGCTGTTTTTTAGAGAGGGGGATGATTTGTTTAAACCGGGAAGTGGTTGCAGAGAATGCCTCTTCCCTGGCCTCTCCCTCAGTATTCCTGATGACATCCGATAGTTCATTGGAAAAATGAGATATGCCCCTAAGGATGTCATCCTCGGATTTACACTTGTCCAGAACTCCTTGAGGAAGATGTTCCATGCTATTGACGATCTTCTCAGGGAATTTCCAGGACCTTGCTACAGCTATTCCCAATTCATCATAGGAGACCCCCAGCACGGATCGTGATGCCGAATGTTCATCTTCTTCCCCCTGTCGCACTCTTTTTTTTATTTCTTTATACTCTCCCGGAAGGTAGAAAATCACCAGGTGATTTCCCAGGTTATGAAGCATGGAACAGATGAATGCCTCCTCTGTGTCGACCCCTAATTTTCCTGCAAGTTTTTTGGCGAACAGGCCGCTGATAAATGAAGATATATTGGTATCTTTCAACTCAGCTTTTTGGGTCTTGCTTCGGAGATGCTCGAACAAAACAAGGCTGGCAGCAGCAAGACGCACCTGCTCAAACCCAAGCAATACCACGGCCCTGGATACGGTCATCACTTTCCCTGCAGAAACTCCGTAAAAAGCGGAGTTTACCAGTCTAAGCAGTTTGTGGCACTGGTTCAGTTCAATAGGTGACAAAAGCATTTTAAATTAAAATAGTGGCATCCTTCATTTCCTGGTTTACACTTTTTTGATGTTGGTTCTTGCC
>JAUXHQ010000186.1 GCA_030621455.1 Deltaproteobacteria bacterium | reverse complement strand
GTAGTTCATAACAAGCAAACGAAATAAGCAGCCGGCGCTTAACGTAATTCTGCTCAACTGCGCAATCGAATAATTTACAAGTCTATTAGCGACATATTTGTCTTGACAACTTGACCAATGTGGTGTACATTCTTTCTAAAATATGTATTGATATTATAAGCTCTTACTCCTCAACAGATCCCGGGAAGTCTCTATGCTCAATCCAAATTCTCCTATTCCACTCTATCATCAACTTGCAGATATTATCCTTGAAGGCATACGATCAGGCAAATATCCTCCGGGATCAAAGATCCCATCCGAGAGCGCCCTGGCATCAACCTATAAGATCGGAAGACCGACAGTCAGGCAGGCCACGGAAATACTTATCAAAAAACGCCTGTTAATAAGAAAAAGAGGGGCAGGGACTTTTGTAGAAAAAGAACCGCAGGAGGTTGACCTTTTTTCCCTTGCCGGGACGATCACTTCTTTTCACAAAAGAGGGATCTCAATTACCACGCGTATCCTGAAAAAAACAAGGCTAATTACAGTGCAAGACGATCCTGAAAACCCATTTTCAGAAAGAAAGGCTTATTTCCTGTCCCGTATCAGCCTTGTTGAAAAAGAGCCCGTTCTCATTGAGGATCTTTACCTTGATCCAATGCTCTTTATGGGTATTGAAGAGATCGATCTGACAGACAGGTCTCTATCCCAAGTAGTGGATGAACAATACTATATGAGGCCCATCGGAGGAAAGCAGAACTTCAGGATTGGTTATCTGTCCGGGCAAAAGGCATTGAACCTTGATGTATCACAGAGTACGCCGATTCTTATCGTAAAAAGGTTTCTTGATTTTTCACAAAAGAAAAATGCAATCTATTCGGAGCTTTACTGCCGGACAGATCAGTTTATCTTCTCTCAAAAAATAGGAGTGACAGTTAACAGTTGATTACAACAGAAGGCAAGAGGGATTTATTGAAAAAACCGTCAACCGGTAACTGTGAACCGTAAACGGTTACCAATAGGAGGAGTTTCAGATGATTGATCGCGGGTACTATGAAGGGTTCGGAGGCGCCTACCTCCCTGAAATCCTTGTGGCAACATTTGATGAACTTGAAGAAGTCTTTAATAAGGCAAAAAATGACCCCGAATTTTGGCATGAATATGCCGAGATTATGTCCACCTATTCATGTCGGCCGACCCCGGTGACTTTTGCCGGGAACCTGACAGAATACTTCAAAGGGGCAAAGATATATGTAAAGCGTGAAGACCTCAATCACACCGGCGCCCATAAGGCAAACAATGTTATGGGGCAGGGGCTCCTTGTAAAACGGATGGGAAAGACAAGGGTTATTGCTGAGACCGGGGCAGGGCAACACGGGGTTGCAACAGCTACTATGGCCGCCAAGTTCGGGTTCAAGTGTACCATATATATGGGCGAGGTTGATGTGAAGAGACAGCATCCCAATGTTTTTTGGATGGAAAGGTTGGGAGCTGAAGTCGTCACTGTGCGGGAAGGAACCAGGATACTAAAAGATGCCATTAATGAAGCATTTCGTGACTGGGTTACAAATATGGACAATACCCACTATGTGTTAGGCACTGCTTGCGGTCCCCATCCTTTTCCTGAAATGGTCTCTTATTTCCAATCCATAATAGGAAAAGAAGCGCGTAAACAGATCCTGGAAAGAGAAGATAAACTTCCCGCAAGGGTATATGCCTGTGTCGGGGGAGGTTCCAATGCAATGGGAATATTCAAGGGGTTTTTAGATGATCCGGTTGAACTGGTCGGTGTTGAAGCCGGGGGGAGGGGCCTCGATTCGGGTCGACATGCTGCCCGCCTCTCTTCTCAGGACGCAAGTGTTGGCATTGCACAGGGTTACAAGACATACTTTCTTCAAAACAATGACGGTCAGATGAGGCATACCCATAGTGTTGCCGCAGGGCTCGATTATGTCGGGGTCTCGCCGATCCTTGCCTACCTCAAGGAGACCAATCGCGTCAGGTTTGAGGCGGCAACGGACAAGGAGGTGGTAGATGCCATGTCCCTTACAATTAAGAAAGAAGGGTTAATACCGGCCCTGGAATCAGCACATGCCTTTGTGCAGGCATTCAAGGAAGCGCCGACATTACCGAAAGAGGATATTATTCTTG
Organism: Deltaproteobacteria bacterium; assembly: GCA_030621455.1. Classification (GTDB taxonomy): domain Bacteria; phylum Desulfobacterota; class UBA8473; order UBA8473; family UBA8473; genus JAUXHQ01. The sequence continues at coordinate 2,776 of JAUXHQ010000186.1, read as the reverse complement.
TAAATCAATCAGGAAGGGGGGATAAAGACATCTTCACTGTTGCCGATGCATTCGCTGATCCCAAATGGAGGGAATTTATACGGAATAAAGCGGAGGAATATAATGCTTAAAGATTTCCTGGAAAAGAGGCTAAAGGAAAAAGAAATTCTGCTGATGACCCATATTGTCCTTGGATATCCTTCATTTGAAGACTCCTTTGAGATAATTGAATCGATGGTAAGATCAGGTGTAGACCTGATGGAGCTTCAAATTCCTTTTTCCGAACCTATTGCAGACGGCCCCGTTATCCTCCATGCAAACCAGAAATCCCTTTCCCACGGAGCCACAGTTAAAAAGTGTTTTGATTTTTCCACAAAAGTTGCCCAGGCATTTGATATTCCTTTTCTCTTAATGAGTTATTATAATATTCTCTTTAAATACGGGGTTGACCGGTTTATAGAGAAGATGGCAAGGGGTGGATTAACAGGTGCCATCGTTCCTGACCTTCCTCCGGAAGAGGGAACTGATTATCTAAGCAATATGGAGAGACATAACCTTGCTCCTATCTTTATCTTTTCTCCCACCACACCTTATGCACGGATGAAATACCTTGCATCATTTGGGAAGGGATTTATCTATTGCGTGGCAAGGAAAGGTGTAACCGGGGTAAATACGGATTTTTCAACAGAACTCGATAGTTACTTGAAAAGATGCAGAGAATCAACGAATCTCCCTTTAGCCCTGGGTTTTGGGGTTCAGGAAAAATCGGATATGGATTTTCTAAAGGGAAAAGTGGATATAGCGGTAATAGGTTCCCAAACAATACGTTTGATAGACAGGGAAGGTGTCGGTGCTGTGGAAGGGTTTATTAAGAACCTGCGGTAATAAAAACCGGGCATCATTGCTTATTTTGGCTTAACGTATATATAGTGCCTGAACGAAAACCCCTTAACTTTCCAAAATTGTCACTATGACTTTTAGCCTAGTTTCGTGTCATGCGTGAAATAACGTATCAGGCGCTCGTCATTCCCACGAAGGTGGGAATCCAGTATTTCCGGCTACTTCGGCGCCTCTGGATTCCCGCCTTCGCGGGAATGACATTGGTGGTGTTTTACTTTCTTTCACATCAAACACTTGATACATGACACGGCACTAGCCTATTATGGAAGATACTACAAAAAGTCTTTACAATCCCCATAGATATTGGTAGGGTAAAATCTATACTCGGCAAAGTCCAACTGGGTTTATTTAATCCATTGCCCCTATACTTATCAAACGACTCCTACTATATACCCCGCTGCTCCTAAAACTCCAATCTCTCAACCTTTTGTGTCTTTGCAGAGAGCTGCTAAAGTTCAAATCATTTCCTATTAAAGGAGGAATGTAAGAGATGTCGTACAGGCTTTCAGAGGAACAAGAGATGTTTCGCCAAATGGTCAGGAGATTCGCAGGAGAGAAGGTTGCTCCCAGAGTAACGGAGATGGACAGGGAGGATCACCTGCCGAGGGACCTCTATGAGGAGGTCGCCAAGGTGGGATTTATTGCTCTATTCTATCCATCGGAATACGGTGGTTCGGATGCTGATATGCTCACATGCTGCCTGGCAACGGAAGAGTTGTGCCGAGTAAGCACCGTATTGGGCGGTATGCTGGGAGTTGCTCATGCGCTTTTCTCGTCTTGTTTCAGACTATCTGCGACGAAAGAGCAAAAGGATAAGTACTTTCCGGATGTAATTTCCGGGAAGAAGCTCTGCATGTTTGGGCTGACCGAGCCCGATGCGGGCTCGGATATCAGTTCCATGAGATCCAAGGCGATTTTAGATGGTGATGAATATATTTTGAATGGGGTCAAAAACTTTAATAGCGGTATGGACTTTGCGGATATGACCCTGATTTTTGCAAAGACGGATCCCAATGCCGGCATGAGCGGGATCAGCACCTTTATAGTCGAAAAAGGGACACCTGGATTTTCGCATAGTGTGACTGGAAGGATGTTGGGATTCAGAGGTATTCACCACTGTGAATCGGTTTTTGAGGATTGTCGGGTACCCAAGGAAAACCTCATAGGGAAAGAAGGGGAAGGGTTTCGAAATCTCGTTAAGGTTATGGATGAAGGTCGCACCTTAACCGGCGCTTCAGGTGTCGGGACAGCCCAGGGAGCGCTGGAATATGCTGTACGCTATGCAAAGGAGAGGATCCAATTCGGAAAACCGATAGCGGAGTTTCAAGCCATAAGCCACATGCTGGCAGATATGGCGACCATGACGGAGACGGCAAGGCATCTCGTATACAGGGCTGCCACGTTGGTCCAGGATCACTCGAAGGAATCTATGAAACTTGCCACAATGGCAAAATACTACGCTACCGATGTAGCCATGAAGGTAGCCAGTCATGCTGTCGACATCCTGGGAGGTTACGGGTACAGTGAAGAGTATCCTGTGGAGAGGATGATGAGGGATGCGAAGGGGCTCCAGCTTCTGGAGGGTACAAATCAGATTCAGAGACATGCCGTTGCAAGGGTGTTATTAGCCTGAAAAATCAAAGTACAGATCTCGTAAAAACTATTTTCTTATTGACTGCAACCTCTTTGTAATTATTCATCGGTATTCCTTTAAGAAAAAGCGTAAACTACTTTATATAGTCCTTAAGAAAAAGATTTTGGGGTTCAACATAGCCTCGTAACGAAAAACAACCGGTTACGGGTTCCAAGCAAGCTCAAAGCTGAAAGCTCAAGGATCAAAGAAAAACCAAGCTTCCGCTGCTTTGAGCTTTCAGCTTCGAGCCTTCCATTAGTAACA
>JAUXHQ010000087.1 GCA_030621455.1 Deltaproteobacteria bacterium | reverse complement strand
GATCATGGCTGTGGTACAATAAGGCATTAACCAAGGTTCCTGTGTAGTTTCCGGCCGCGGGGTGAACAACCAACCCTGCAGGTTTATTTATCACGATGAGAAAATCATCTTCATATATGATATCCAGGGGGATATTCTCCGGGTGAAGCTCGGAAGGCGTGGGCTCCGGGATTTGAACCTTAATCAAGTCACCCTTACTTATCCTGAAGCCGGCCTTGGGGGATATGTCGTTTATGAGGATTAGCCCGGCATCTATCAATTTCTTTATCCGGGAACGGGAAAGGGGCAGGTCTTGTTGTGAAAGAAAGATATCAAGCCGCTTCTTACTATCTCTTTCAGTGACAACAAGTTCAACTTCTTGAACCATAAGATTATTGAGAAATTACTCTGTTAGCTCTGTGTTCCAGTACGAGAGATCCACCATGCTCAGAAATGTTTCCCACTCTCTCCGTCTTATATCCTGCAGGGAAACTTTGAAGAATGGAGTCCAGTGGGGCTTACCGGGTGGTTTGAGGAGTCTCATGCCGATCTCTCGCGGCAGTTTACCACCCTTCTTCTTATTGCAGAGAACGCAACAGCAGACCACATTTTTCCAGCAACTGGTCCCTCCGCGTACACGTGGTACAACATGATCGAGAGTCAATTCATTCTTCGGGAAAACGCCACTGCAATATTGACAAGTGTTCTTGTCTCTTGCATATATGTTTGCTCTCGTAAATCTCACCTGGGTCTTTGGTATTCTATCATAGGTTAGCAGGAGTATAACCCTGGGAATCTTTATCACCCTGTCAACAAGACCCAGAGTTTCGTCGTGTTGTTCTAAACTCAAATCCCTCCAACTCTCGAAATCAAAGGTCTCGAACTGGGAATTGACCGCCTTGGCAATCCCCTGGTATAACAACGAAAATGCCCTCCTGACCGTGGTGACGTGGACGGGCAAATAGGATCTATTGAGGACTAAGACATTTGAGTTTATCATATTGGAGACGCACACAAAATGCTTTTCAGATTTGTATATTAACATATATTTAACATCAGATAATATCAAGTAAATTTTTTGTTTGCAACTAAATTGTGGATTAACTATACTGAGGGTTACAACTTGGCGGGATCATTATTCAGCCTGTATTTATTATATTGAAAAAGGAGACACGATAAGGGGGAAAAGGATGATTAAAGATAAAAGGTCTTTGATTGTGGATGGCCTGCGAATAGTATTGGAAATTTACCTGCCTGAAGTTGAGGTAGCGGAAACATATCCGACTGTTTGTCTATGCCACGGTATCCCCGGACGGGTAAAAGATCCAACAGACAGAGGCTATCAACTCCTTGCTGAAAGGTTCTGCGCGGAGGGCTTTGGTGCTTTGATCTTTAATTTCAGAGGAGCCGGTGAAAGCGATGGCAATTTTGACATCTTTGGCTGGACTCGAGACCTCGCTGCAGTGATGGATTTTCTCTTCAACCGACCAGAGATAGACAAGGAGCGCATCTCACTGATGGGATTCAGTGGAGGCGCTGCCGTATCCGTGTACGTGACCGCCCACGATCCAAGGATCTCTTCCCTCGTAATATGTGCCTGTCCATCAGAGTTTAGCCTTATTTACGAGCCTGAAAGGGTCAACTCATTCATCAGTCAGGCTAAAACGATTGGAATCATACGAGATCAGGGCTATCCCGGGTCAGTCGAAGAATGGGTAAAAGGTTTTAAAGATATCAGCCCAATCAAGTGGGTTGATGGAATTTCACCGAGACCTGTGCTCATAATTCACGGAACCAACGACGACACGGTTGACGTAAGCCATGCATGGAACCTCTACGAAAAAGCCAAGAACCCCAAAGATATATTGTTGATCAAAGGAGCTGAACACAGAATCCGAACAGACGAAAGGGCGATCACCGGCGCCCTAACATGGCTGAAGAAGGTCAACTCTATGCCTCTCGATATTCACCAAAAACACCCCTGAGCGTATCAGAAATTTCACCCAAAGTAGCGTAGTTTTTCACAGCCTCCACTATGATCGGCATCAGATTGTCTTCCCCACGTGCCACACCTTCCAATTCTTTGAGTGACTTGTCGACCTTCGTGTTGTCCCTTTCTTTCTTTACCTTTTCCAACTTCTCCTGCTGCAGTTTACCAACCTGAGGATTGACCCTTAGGAGATTGCTCGGGGGCGACTCTTCCATCATAAATTGATTTAATCCGACAATTATACTACCTTTCTTCTCCACACTCATCTGATAATCATAGGCGCTGTCGCCTATCTCTTTCTGCATATACGCCGTTTCTATCGCCTTTATCGCCCCACCCAGAGAGTCTATCTTCTCAATGTACTTCAAGGCCTTCTTTTCAATAGTGTCTGTTAATGATTCAACAGCATAGGAACCTGCCAGCGGGTCCACAATATCGGCCACACCGCTCTCATAGGCGATGACCTGTTGGGTTCGAAGCGCTGTCCTGACTGCATCTTCAGAGGGTAATGCCAGCGCCTCATCAAAGGAATTAGTATGAAGGGACTGCGATCCCCCTAGAACGGCAGCCAATGCCTGGAATGCCACCCTGACTATGTTATTGGTCGGCTGTTGGGCCGTAAGGGTGCAACCAGCCGTCTGGGTGTGGAATCTCAAGGTGCATGATTTATCCTTCTTCGCTCCGAACCTCTCCTTCATTATCTTCGCCCACAACTTCCTCGCAGCCCTGAATTTGGCAACTTCTTCGATGATATTGTTGTGCGCATTGAAGAAGAAAGAGAGACGAGAAGCAAAATCATCCACGTTTAGGCCCACCTTGATGGCAGCCTCCACGTAGGCAATACCATTTGCCAACGTGAAAGCCACTTCCTGAACAGCTGAAGATCCGGCTTCTCGGATATGATAACCGCTGATACTGATAGTATTCCAACGGGGTATATTGTCCTTACAGAATGCAAATATATCCGTGATGATTCGCATGGATTCCTTCGGTGGGAATATGTAGGTCCCCCTGGCTACGTATTCCTTCAAAATATCGTTTTGAATCGTTCCGTTCAGTTTGTCGAGAGCCACCCCCTGTTTTTCGGCAACCCCTATATACATGGCAAGGAGGATGGCGGCTGTCGAGTTGATCGTCATCGACGTACTAACCTTATCCATGGGAATCCCGTCAAAGAGAGTCTCCATATCCGCCATTGAGTCAATCGCAACCCCGCATTTACCCACTTCCCCCAGACTCAGTGGTTGGTCGGAGTCATAACCTATCTGGGTAGGTAGATCGAAGGCAACACTGAGACCAGTCTGACCTTGTTCCAGAAGGTACTTATAACGTTTGTTGGTGTCCTCTGCAGTGCCAAATCCAGCATACTGCCTCATCGTCCAGAACCTCCCACGATACATGGTGGGCTGTACCCCTCTTGTAAAAGGGTATTTCGATGGAAACCCTATGTCCCTGAGGTAGTCTATGCTGTCCACATCCAATGGGGTAAAAGCCCTCTTGAACTCGATACCGGAGGTACTATCAAAGCTCTCTTTCCTTTCAGGACGTTTAGTCAGAGCTTTTTCAACTCCATCATTCCATCTGTCAAATTCTTCTCTCAAATCCGCATGTTCAAAACCCATTTTAACCCCTCCATTTCTTTTTTTTGTCTCTCTACCTTGTCACCTCTATACCTAAGCTCTTGATCTTTCTGTGTAAGTGGCTTCTTTCAATACCGATGGCCTGGGCTGTTTTTGACACGTTATCACCAAACCCCCTCAATTTTTCTTCGATGAATTGCTTTTCAAATCCATCCCTGGCGGCCTTCAGGGAATCGGTATCAAAAAGACAGTTCTTCTCTCCAGTCTCCGGTTCTCTATTTATCGGAACCGGTATGTCCTCTTTTCTAATCACCCTCGCACGAGTCATAATGACCAACCTTTCAATGACGTTCTTCAACTCCCGGATATTTCCCGGCCATGCATATTCTGTGAACATCTCTAGAGCCTCATTTGATATCTCTTTCTCCTCCAACCCGTTTTCTGCGGAGAACTCTTTCAAAAAATGCAAGACCAATAAGGGGATATCCACCTTTCTATCCCTAAGAGATGGAACCTCGAGGGGTATAACATTCAACCTGTAATAGAGGTCTTCCCTGAAGTTACCTAACTCTATCTCTTTCCTCAGGTCTCTATTTGTGGCAGCGATCACCCTAACATCTATATGGATTCTTCTGGTTCCGCCGACCCTTTCAAACTCCTGTTCCTGGAGAATCCTCAAAATCTTAGCCTGGGTCTTCAAGCCCATATCCGCTATCTCATCGAGAAAAATAGTGCCCCCATTAGCCATGTCGAATTTTCCTTTCTTTTGCGACACAGCTCCGGTGAACGCCCCCTTTTCATATCCGAATAATTCACTTTCGATCAACTCTTCCGGGATTGCAGCGCAGTTCACTTCCACAAAGGGATTATCGGCCCGAAGGCTCTTCCTGTGTATAGAACGGGCTACCAGCTCCTTTCCAGTCCCATTCTCACCTCCTATCAAGATCCATCCGTTGGTTGGTGCAGCGATTGTGATCTGCTCTGTCAGCCTGGTAATTGCTTCACTATTACCAATTATCTCGTACTTCTTGTGAATCTTCTGACGAAGGATCTCATTCTCGTCCTCCAATTGCTGAAGATTGAGGGCATGCTCTATTGTCAACACAACCTTATCGAGTGACAGCGGTTTTTCTATGAAGTCATATGCTCCTAGTTTCGTAGCCGTGACTGCCGTTTCTACGGTACCGTGTCCTGAGATCATAATAACACCGAGCCTGGGAAACATTGCTTTTAGCTTCTTCAACACCTCGATCCCATCGATCCCCGGCATCCAGATATCAAGGAGGACCAGATTAGGCTTATCTTTTTCGGCCTTCTCTATAGCCTCCTCACCGTCACAAGCCAACAACACATTGTAGCCTTCATCTTTCAAAACGCCACGCAACGAATTCCTTATACTCTCCTCATCATCAACTACCAATATGCTCTTTTTCATTCCAAACCCTTTTATTCAAAGCCCGATCGGCAGCTCAACTATGAACCTCGACCCCTTAGGCTGATTTTCTTTTATCCTGATATATCCGTTGTGATCGGAGACTATCGTATTGACTATGGGTAACCCCAAACCGGTCCCTGACTTTTTTGTGGAGAAATATGGCTCGAAGAGTCGTGACCTGTCCTTTTGAGAAATCCCGCAACCTGTGTCAGCTATCTCCACCCTTGTAACTTGGAGGCCCTCATCATAAAAAGTATCCACAGTAACTTCTCCGCTCTTTCCCACAGCATCCACAGCATTGTCGAGAAGATTAATTATTACCCTCCTGATCTGCTCCCTGTCCAAATCAAATATCGGCACGTCGGGTTTCCCATTAAACTCAAAATTTATCCCCTTGTGGGCTTCCTGATACAGGACAAGGGTCTCTCTAATTATCTCATTTATGTCATTTGGGCGGGGATTACTCGAAGGTAAACGGGCAAAATTTGAGAACTCGTCCACTAAGGCCTTCAATTCTTCCACCTGGCCGATTATGGTCTTCGTACATTCATCAAAGGCCTTACCATTCTCGGAAAATTCAGCCAAATACCTTTTCCTTAACCTCTGCGCCGAAAGCTGTATCGGGGTCAGGGGATTCTTGATTTCATGGGCTATACGCCGGGCTACCTCCCTCCATGCTGCTGCTCGTTGGGCCTTTTGGACCTCGGTCAAATCGTTGAAGACCACTACCAGACCCATATAGTTTCCGTCTTCATCCTCTAATACAGTAACACTTATAAGCAAAGTCAGGGTTTCATCCGGCAAAGACAGCCTTATCTGCTTCCTGATAGTCATGTCCACAGAGTCGGATGCCCCTTCTAATAATTGCCTGACCTCGTCCACATACTCGGGAGCAAATACATCACCATAGCTCTTATTTATTACATCTTCAGCTTTTATCACAAACATTTTCTCCGCTGATTTATTTATGGTACTGACCCTTCCTTCCTTGTCAATAGAGATCACGCCGGCGGCCACGTTCTTCAGCACTATCTCCATGTATCTTCTGCGTTGATCCAGTTCTACGTTGGTGTCCTTCAATCCAATATTAGCTTCTTCCAACATAGACTTACTCGCTTTCAGGTCATAGGTCATCTTGTTGAACGAATTCATCAGACTACCGATTTCATTGTCTGCCACAGGGCCTATGTGAAAATCCAGGTTTCCACCTGCAACTTCATGAATTCCATTGGCCAGTATTTGGACCGGGACAGTGATCTCCTTCGCCAGATGAAAGCCAAACCACGTAGCTGAAAAAATTATGAGCAAAGTGACGATGGAAAGGGTTATGAAGTAACTTGCTTTTATCGGATGTTTTAACTTCTTGAGCTGCCTGTACTCTGAAAAGGTGGAAGAGATCTCCGCCATTTTGGCAACAAGCCTTTGAGGTACATAGTAATTTACCATCACTACCCCAACGGCTTTTAGATTATTTGGCGTGGAATAGACAGGGACTACACCCCTGATCAGGTCGCCGTCGCCTACTGATTGAATCTTGGTCGTGCCGTCTCCCTTTAGTCCCTCCTCTATCAATCCCGGGTCAGCTATAGTGATGTCGTCCACAGGTATTTCAGGATTGATTACTCTTACCAAAGCTTCTGATTTGTTTGAAAATACCTCTATCGCTCCCAGATTATATTGGTCCCGTTTGGATTGAATAAATCTCTTAAGTGAACCCTGTTTTCTTGGGCTTAAAAGCCTTTGTTTCGTTATACCGTGGCTTATCTGTCTTCCAAAATATATGGCGTTGTGTGCTGAATTCCGATAGTACGCTTGGGCAACTGTAAGAGATTCCTGTAGGGAGTTCTCCACTTGAATGCTAAACCAGTTTTCAATGCTATTGGTTATAAACCCCGCAGCCACAAAAAACAAGAGTACTGTGGGCACTATCGACAGAGTGACAAACGCTACAACGAATTTGCTGCGGAGTTTCGCCCCCAGTATATTCTTCTTTCTCTCAAATATGAGCTTTACAACATTCCTCACCACCAGAAAAGTCACGAGGAGCAGCAAAATCACATTGATATTTAGTAATCCGAAGAATAGAATGTTATTGGCGATAGGGAGTTGGCTACTAACTTTTGAGGAGTTGATTTCGAGAAATGTCAGGAGGATGACGAGAATGGTGGCGAATAGAATGATGTAACGTTCACGCTTTCGCCTCTTTGACTCCTGAACATTGATTATTGGGGAATCTTCAGCAGCCATGTGATCGCTCAAGATAGCGCGCGTTTCTTTTTGACGTGAGAACCTGTTTGAAAACCCTTTAATGAAACTATTT
>JAUXHQ010000045.1 GCA_030621455.1 Deltaproteobacteria bacterium | reverse complement strand
TATTATTGGTAATTAACTTCTTTTAAACAGTTTACATGCAATTAAGGTGATCCCATCGATGGTGATTTTGCTTCAAAAACAAGGTGTTATACAAATCCAACCGTCATTTGCGTTCATAGGTTTCTAAGGTAATAAAAGTGTAAACAGATAAATGGAGGATGCCATCAGTTCTTATAAAGGATGCTGTGCATGTCATGCCTGCATATCACGGATCGGCGGCATTAGTCACCTCTCTGCAGTTCTTGCATCTTCCGGATTCCTTCCTCCAATTTCCCCTTCTTTTCGATCAATCGTGTACTTTCAGCCCGTTCCTTTTCTATTATATGTGGTGGAGCCTTAGTTAGGAAGTCCTCGTTGGAGAGTTTCTTGTTAGTTAGTACGAGTTTTTTTTCAATCTTATTTCTCTCTTTTTCCAGCCTCTTCTCCTCCTCATGAAAGTCGATTATCCCTTCTAAAGGGACAAATATCTCTACCTTGTCCACCACAGCCGTAGCCACAGATTTGTATTCTTCTCTCCTAGAGGAGACAGAAAGGGTCTTGACGCTTGCCAGATGTTTAATGTGGTCACTATTCTTTTCAAGCTTTCCCACTATTTTCTCGTCTTCAGAATACAGGATCGCCTCGACCTGCTTGGCGGGCGGCACGTTCACCTCTCCTCTAATATTTCGAACGTTGCCAATTATATTCATAATCAACCCCATCTCGGCTTCCGCTTCGTCATCTATCAGCGCGGAATCTGACTTTGGATACCGGTGTGTTGTGATACTGCCATCACTATTTGGGAGGTTCTCCCAGATCTCTTCCGTTATGAAAGGCATAAAAGGGTGAAGCAGACATAATACCGTATCTAGAACCTTCATAAGAACGTATTGCGTGTTCGATCTCAGCTTTGTGTCTTCCTCCTGGTACAGGTAGGGCTTTATCAGCTCAATATACCAATCGCAGAATTCATGCCACACAAATTGGTAAAGAATTTGAGCTCCCTCATTTAACCTATAATTTTCTAAGGCATCTTTGACCCCGTCAATGGCCCGGTTCAGTCTGGACAATATCCATCTATCACATAGGGTGAATTCAATCCCGTGTTTGTCTACGAGACTGTCGTTGTATCCCTCCATGCTCATCAGAGCGAACCTTGAAGCATTCCATATCTTATTGGCAAAATTTCGATAACCACCGATCCTTTCCTCTGAAAGCTTGACATCTCTGCCTTGGGCAGCAAATGCGGCCAGGGTGAAACGGAATGCGTCCGCCCCATATTTCTCTATTATATCCAAAGGGTCGACAACATTTCCCTTGGACTTGCTCATCTTCCGGCCTTCAACATCTCGGACGAGGGCATGGATGTATACGTCCTTAAAGGGAATTTCTCCCATAAATTTAATCCCCATCATTATCATTCTCGCAACCCAGAAGAACAGGATATCGAAGCCTGTTACCAGAAGAGATGTGGGGTAGAAGAGTTCCAGTTCTCTTGTCTTCTCAGGCCAACCCATGGTGGAGAAAGGCCACAGAGCCGAGCTGAACCATGTGTCAAGCACGTCAGTATCTTGGGTTAGATCAGACTTCCGACACTTGGAACAATGAGTAGGGTCCTCCCTTGATACGATAACTTCCCCACACTCGTTGCAATGCCAAGCGGGTATTCTGTGACCCCACCAGATTTGGCGCGAAATACACCAGTCTTTGATGTTATTCATCCACTCAAAGTACGTCTTTTCCCAAGATTTGGGGATAATCCGGATCTTGCCGTTCTTAACCGCTTCAATGGCTGGATCTGCCAGCGGTTTTATCTTTATAAACCACTGCCTGGACAGTGCGGGCTCGATGATGGTCTTACATCTGTAACAATGTCCTATGTTATGCGTATAGAGCTCTTTCTTCTTCAGTATCCCATCTCTTTGGAATTTTCCTATTATCTCTTTTCTACACTTAAACCTATCCAGGCCTTTGTAGGGACCGGCATTAGCATTCATCCTGCCTTCCCCGTCAATTACCTTTATTATTTCCAGGTCATGTCTCAGCCCCATCTCAAAATCATTTAGATCATGGGCTGGTGTAACCTTAAGCGCTCCTGTTCCAAACTTCTTGTCCACATATTCGTCCGCGATTATAGGAATCTCTCTGTCCATTATGGGGAGAATGGCCGTCTTTCCGACTAACTCCTTGTATCGTTCGTCGTTTGGGTGTACAGCCACGGCAGTGTCACCTAACATGGTCTCGGGACGGGTAGTGGCGACGATCATTGATTTCTTGCTATCACGAATAAGATATTTTATGTAATACAGATGTCCTTCGGTTTCCTCGTAGTCCACCTCCAGGTCAGATATAGCGGTCTGACATCGAGGGCACCAATTGATTATGTAATCGCCCCGGTAGATCAGGCCTTCATGGTAAAGTCTGACAAAGACCTCCCTGACAGCCTTCGACAACCCTTCATCCATGGTGAACCGTTCCCTGGTCCAATCGCAGGAAGCTCCCAACTTTTTGAGTTGATTTATGATTATTCCCCCAAATTCCTCACGCCACCTCCATATTTCCTCAATAAACCTCTCTCTGCCTAAGGAATGGCGGTTGACCCCCTCTTGAGCCAGCTTCTTTTCCACAACATTTTGAGTAGCTATCCCTGCATGATCCATCCCAGGCATCCACAGCACATTAAACCCTTCCATCCTTTTGAACCTGACGAGGATGTCCTGCAAGGTGGTATTCAGTGCATGTCCCATATGGAGGGATCCTGTGACATTCGGAGGGGGGATAACAATGGAAAAGGTTTCCCCTGGACGATTTACATCGGCACTATAGTAACCATTTTTAATCCAGTAGTCCGACCACTTGCCCTCCACCGTAGCCGGGTCATAACCTTTTTCGAGAACTTCCACGATTAGCAATCTCCTTCTTATATGGCTCAGGAATCCCCATTCCTTGGCGGGGTGAGAGGGAAATGAGATACCTGCTTTTAGGTCAGGGAAAATAGAGATACTACGTTCAAAGACCTAAAACTGAAAAAGGGGATTAATATAACCCCCTGACACTGTACAATAAATGTAATATTCGGGATCTCAAATAAGCGATCAGTTGTGACATGTGTCAATCTTCTGCTTCTTTGAGCTTTTCTATCTCTTTCTTAATAATTTTCTCTGCTATCTGAGGGAAAAACTCTTGGGCTATTATCTCCGTTCTCTCTCCCATAGCTTTAACTAACTCTTTCGTAATATCCGGAGCAATTTTTATTGCAACACTCTCAATCACCTCTTGAGCAACTTCCCTGACGATTTTCTCAATGATTTTCGTATCTAATTGTCTAATTTCCTCGAATTCTAACCCTAACCCTAACTCTTCCTCCAGACCCACAGTCCCTTCAGATCGGCCTATATCTTCATCGGGGACCTTGACTTCCTTGCAATATGATTCCGGTAATGCACTCGACTGCGGAGGTTCTTCGACCACATCTACTAAGTCAATTATCTCTTCACCTTCCTCGGCATCCCTCATCACTTCCTCTTTTCTATTTCGGTTTCATTCCTCTCCAGAAATTTCGACCTGTGCAATTACTCAACCCTAGTGCCTTGAAGTGTCTCTGAGGATTAAGTTAACAGGACTGCGTTAAGCGCCGGCTGCTTGTTTTGTTTGTTTGTTATACGTAAAAACCTGGCCAACATACAAATATATGAACGAGACTTGTCATTCCATTACACATACAGCCTTATGCCAGTGTGTAGTTCATAAGAAGCAAACGAAATAAGTAGCCGGCAAGCGGTAAACTTTACTAACTGCACAGGTCGAAGAATCTAAATTATCACTGCATTAGATGGGTGTCAAGGGTTTTTTCGGTGGAGTTCCGAGTTAGTAGCTTGTACTCCTTGACTTCGTTTTACACTTAGTTTAAAAAGGGAATATGTAAACTCAACCCTAAAGGAGGAAGGAAAATGAAAAGATCACTTGGTACATTGGCAGGAGAACCGGGCTCAGTAACAGGAATGAAAAAAACTATTTCAGGCCTTATTATCATGGCCGTACTTTTAATCGGCGGGATATCCTCCGGTGAGGATCTGTCTCCTGAAGCCACTGTACATAAATATTTCAATGCCATTAAAAATCATCAATTCGAAGAGGCATACGATTACGTTTCTCAGGGAATGAGAGGGGATAGGACCAGAGAAAAGTGGGCAGAAGACTGGAGAAAGATCTTTGAGGGTGGAGAAGTGGTTATTTTGGAGTTTTCCGTATCAGCCGCCAACATAGTAGGGGACAAGGCTACTGTTCGAGTTTCCAACAGATCGAGTTGTTTACTTGACCGGAAAACGAACCCGAAAGGGGTCGTAGAACATGAGATCGACTACCTGATAAAAGAAAAAGGGGTTTGGAAGATAGACAGGACAGATGTGTTAGCAGAAGAATGAACTCTGAGTTGTTGAAACGGGATGTGGATAGGGCAGGCAAACAGGGAGAGTACAATTGCTTAACCCGAGTGTTTAAAGGGTAGCTTATGGAATCGGCCCCTATTTTAGTCGCGCTGGTTGCAGGGTTCGTTTTGGGCTTGGTTGCAGCTTTTGCGTTGAGACTGATACAGGCCAAGACAGCAAAGGAACTTGCTGATGACTTGTTTCGTGAGACTGAGGCACAACATAAAGACAATATGCAATCCCTTTTGGAGAACATGAAGACAAGTTTTGGAGGCCTGGCTTTGGATGCGCTGTCAAAGTCAACAGAGGAATTTTTAAAGCTGGCGACCACAAAGCTCAAATCAGAGAGAGAAATTGGCGCCAGGGAGCTGGATGAAAAGAAAGGACTTATTGACCAGCAATTGCAGCGCATGACATCTGAACTGAAAAACATTTCCATACTCATGGAAGAGCTGGAGAAGGATAGGATACAAAAGTTCGGAGAACTGACCAACCAGTTGAAGGCCGCCGGTGAACAGACTACGGTTCTCATGCAAGTCACAAGCACCCTTCGTGAAGCCCTGGCAAGTAGCAAGGTTAGGGGACAGTGGGGGGAGAGGATGGCGGAAGATGTCTTGCGGCTGGCCGGTTTTGTTGAGAATGTGAACTATCTGAAGCAGAAAAGTATCCAAGGCACGGGATCGCGTCCGGATTTTACCTTCCTGCTGCCACATAGCCTCAAGTTGAACATGGATGTCAAGTTCCCGCTAAACAATTACCTCAAGTTCTTGGAAGCCGGTTCAGATACAGGGAAGACGAAATTCCGCAATGATTTTATGAGAGATGTTAAAACCAGGATCAAAGAAGTTACAAATCGTGAATATATCAACCCCGAGCAGAACACAGTTGACTGTGTGCTCCTCTTTATCCCCAATGAACACATTTATGCGTTTATTCATGAGCAGAACAGTTCGATACTCGATGAAGGTATTAGAAACAAAGTCATATTCTGCTCGCCCATAACCCTCTTTGCCGTGTTGTCCGTAATTCGTCACGCTGTTGACAACTTTACCTTGGAGCGGACATCGAATGAGATATTGTCACTGTTCGGTAGATTCAAGAAACAGTGGGGTGAGTTTCTCAACAAGCTGGAACTGTTGGGCAAACGAATCGGGGATGCACAGAAGGAGTATGATGCCCTCACCACGACCCGACGGAGGCAACTCGAAAGACCGTTAAATAGAATCGAGGCTCTAAGGAAAGAGCAGGGACTACCGGTGGCATCTGATGATGATGTGAACTAGCCAAGAATCTCTTTCTTGGCGCCCGCATTCTTGAAAAGTGTAAACCGAGAAGTGAAGGATGCCCTGAAAGCCTATAGATGTGGACACTACTCTCCACTTTTTATGTACCGAAGTACATAAAAAGGGAAATATATTTGACTGGCTCCCGCTTCCAACCCCCCACGGTGTAACAAACAAATAGTAACGATATTAAGAGGTTATTGATGGGAATGTATTCCCGTAAAACCTTTGGCACAGTGTGTGCTATTGAGAGGGAGCACACACTGTTTATTACGTGGAAAAATTCGTTTTAATTATACCTTATGAGAGACGTGGTGACAGTGGGTAATACATTGGAGGAGGTGGCGAAGATGTTTTCACCGTCAAGGCTCGAGATGAATGAGGAGTCACCGGAGCCGGAATACCTGTTCCTGATCAACATGGTCTGTTCGTTATTCATCGTGTTTTTGATCGTTAGTGCGTGTACTCTTGTCGCTCGTGACGGACAGGATAAGATTGATGTGTATTCCTTAGTCGCCGGTGACCTGCAAAATAACGTTGCTGTGTGTGCCCTTATACCTCAGAGGAAGCAAGCTGCCGCCCAGCCGGTCCTTGAAGAACCAGCGGTTTGTGAAGTCAAGGATCCCGGAGCTTTGCCGGAGAGGTCTATCCCTGCCCGCAGACAAGGTGACCCCTTGTTCTGTCGTGTTGAGGAAGCGGAACGTCCATTTCACCCGATTATCCTTGAAGCCGCCAGTCGATACGAGGTAGATCCTGCGCTTGTAAAGGCAATTATTTTGGCAGAGTCCGAATATAACCCTCATGCGATTTCGAAGAAGGGTGCAAGGGGGCTTATGCAGCTTATGCCCAGGACAGCCAAGGACCTTGGCGTAGAGGATATCTTCGACCCGGAGCACAATATCAACGGCGGCGTCAAGTATTTTAAAAGGCTCTTGGATCGGTTTGATGGGGACCTGAAACTGGCCCTGGCAGCATACAATGCTGGATCGGGAAAGGTCAGGAAGTATCAGGGTGTCCCACCCTTCAAGGCAACCAGGTACTATATAGACAATGTTTTCAGGTATTATGAATATTACAAAAAAGAGATGAAGGGTGGAACAGACAATGCTTAAGTGTTACCGACATTCCACCTTAGGCCCTTTTCTGCTTCATCGCCATAGCTGTCAATAAACTCCTTTAATTCCCATCCCTTAGCCCCTTTCACAGTAACTTCTTAAGAAATCGAATGAGCCGCAGTGTGGAGTGATCTCGCCCCTTACCTGGTAACGATCGTGTTTGTCTACGATCATAATTTTGGCACTTTTTCTTTTAGATTGACATTGCGCCCGGCTTCACGTATTTTCACTGATAGTCTTTTCACCCGTGCCTACTTTTCGTTCTTTACAACACCCGAATAAGAAACATCTTTTTGGTAGTGAAAGGAGACAGTGGATGGATTTAAACGGAAAAACTGCGGTAGTAACCGGAAGTGCCAGGGGCATCGGTTTCGCAATGGCAGACCTCTTTGCTTCCAAGGGAGCAACAGCGATAGTTACCGATATACCCGGCGCCGCAATTGATGATGCGGTAAAGCAAATTACCGGCAAAGGCGGGAAGGCCATCGGTATCCCTTGTGACGTATCTAAGGAAGACCAGGTTGAGACCCTGATGAAGAAAGCGGTGGAGCAAACCGGACGCCTTGACGTTGCGGTTTTGAATGCGGGGATTTTGCGTGACGGGCTGCTTGTTAAAGCTGACAAGGAAACAAGAAAAGTTGTTAAGAAGATGACACTTGATCAGTGGCAGGCGATTATCAATATCAATCTGACCGGAGTATTTCTCACGGGGCGTGAGGCCGCCGTGCAAATGGTTAATTGCGGCAATGGAGGCGTTATTATATCCATGTCATCCATCGCAAGACACGGAAATGCGGGACAGACCAATTATAGCGCTGCAAAGGCCGCCGTATCGGCAATGACAGTAACGTGGTCAAAAGAGCTTGCCCCTTACAAGATCAGAGCTGCAGCAATAGCCCCGGGATTCATCGCAACTCCCATGGTAATGAAGGATATGAATCCTGCGGCTCTCGAGAAATGGAAGAAAGCAATTCCAGTAGGCCGTATGGGCGAGCCTGAGGAGATAGCCCATACTGCTCTTTACATAATAGAAAACGATCTACTCACAGGGATTACCATTGACGTTAGCGGTGGCATCAGGGTTTGATCTTTTTCCAGTTAAGATTGTTTTCATATGTGAGGTGAATACAGGCACGAGGTGAATTTTTTGGGAAGGGCTGGGATACCCGGCCCTTTTGCCATGGATTGTCTGGCGGCCGCAGGGTTGAATCTTCAATTGGTATTGCTGTGGTCAGGGAGATTGTCTTGACACACGAGTATCCTGTGGTCATACTTGTTACCTTATTTGATTGAACGTTTTTGGCTTTGTGCGAAAAATCATGTTGATAGTAACTGCGTGCGCATTTTGAAAAGCGCACGACTCTCGGGTGAAGCTACTCCTACTTCTGAAAAACGTTGACGACCATACTGAATGAACTGAAAAGACCGATGGCGTAGAACCCTCGAATCACAAAAGATCGTCCCTAAGAAAAGCCATAATCGTATGACGACGTCATTTTTAAAGGAGGTTCTTATGCGAACACGGGTTACGGATCTTTTTGGAGTCAAATACCCTGTCATGCTTTCTGGTATGGGTTGGATTAGTGTTCCCAGGATTGTAGCTGCCGTGTCCAATGCCGGTGGACTGGGTATTCTGGCAACAGGGGTCATGGATGCTTCCGAGACAAGAAAGGCTGTCCATGAAACTAAAAAGCTTACTGATAAACCCTTCGGGATAAATGCCGCCCTTCTTTTCCCTGGAGCTGTTGAAAACGTTAAAGTGGGGTTGGAGGAGAAGGTACCGGTTATCAACTTTTCTCTTGGAAAAGGGGACTGGATCGCAAAGGCTGCACATGAATATGGGGGAAAAGTGATCGCTACGGTTGTAAATGACCGGCACGCAAAACGGGCACAGGACTACGGGTGTGACGGCCTTGTTGTCACAGGACACGAAGCGGCGGCACACGGAGGAGATGCAACATCTCTCGTACTGGTTCCAGCTATTGCAGACGCCGTTGACATTCCAGTGATCGCGGCAGGTGGTTTTGCAGACGGGAGGGGTCTTATGGCGGCCCTGGCGCTCGGCGCGGACGGAATCGCCATGGGGACACGTTTCATGACCACAAAAGAGAGTCCTCTTCATAATAAGGGCAAAGATCTTTCTGTTGAAAAGGGGGTAACCGACACGATTTACGGACCCTATTTTGATGGGCTCGGATGCCGGTCAATGAAGACCAAGGCGGCTGAAAAAGCATACAGGCGAGGATTTCTGGGTCTTCCAAATTTTCCGGTTGCAGTTATCAACTCGAGGACTATGGCTAAAATATATAATTTCCCACATCTAAAGTTCCTTGTGGGCATCTTATCCTCGGGGTGGAAGAACATAGTCCAGATGTCATACATGGCAAATGCTCTCCCGGCGATGCAAGTTGCCACGGAAGACGGAGAGATGGAGAATAAAGGCGTGCTGCCGGCGGGACAGTGTATGGGCCTGATTCACGGTGTCCCGACAGTTTCGGAATTACTGGAAAGTATCATGGCAGAGGCAAATGAAGTTCGAGAGAAACTGAATAGTGCCATGTCGTAATCACTTACAAGCTCTTGCAGGAGATCATTGCCCGGGAGGCGAGGAAACATGTCAGAAAACCAGTACCTGGTTGATGCGATCACTATAGATAATTCTTGGCGACTCTTCAAGATTGTTGCCGAATTTGTTGACGGTTTCGAGACATTATCCGATGTTTATCCCTGTGTTTCCATCTTTGGTTCTTCGCGAGTAATCGAGACCAGCGAGGCTTACGAAAAAGCTACGCTGATCGCGAAGAAATTAGCCGAGAATGGCTTCAACATCAT
>JAUXHQ010000104.1 GCA_030621455.1 Deltaproteobacteria bacterium | reverse complement strand
CCCGCTTTCTCAAAAGTTCATTAATGGATGGACACTAATTAGCCTTGACAAATTTGATCAATTAACCTAGTTTATATGCTTTACTTAGCAGGTGTGCTTGAGTAATGGGGTGAGGTATGGATGGAGCCATAGGGGTCTTCGATTCGGGTATTGGCGGATTGACGGTGTTAAAGGAGATAATGAATATCCTTCCGAAGGAAGATACCATTTACTTGGGGGATACGGCAAGGGTCCCGTACGGGATCAAGTCAGCAGATACGGTAATCAGATACTCCCTGGAAAACGCAAGGTTTCTGTTGAGCAAGAACATAAAACTCCTGGTTGTAGCCTGCAATACGGCTTCTGCTGTGGCGCTTCCGGCGTTGAGAGAAAGGTGTAGCCTACCTATTATCGGAGTTATGGAACCCGGGGCACGAAAGGCGATAAGGTCTACCAGACAAAAGAGAGTGGGTGTGATCGGGACAGAAAGAACAGTAAACAGCAAGGCTTATCTTACCTCAATCAAAGGTATAGACCCTGGAATTGAGGTAATCAGCCAGGCCTGCCCCCTATTCGTCCCCCTGGTGGAAGAAGGGTGGACAGACAACGACATCGCATCTCTTACTGCGAAAAGGTATTTACAGACACTCAAAGATGCAAATATTGACACATTGATACTTGGTTGCACTCACTACCCTTTGCTAAAAGGTGTAATTAGGGAAGTCTTAGGCGATGAAGTGATATTGGTGGACTCTGCTGAAGAGACGGCCATGGAAATATTGATGGTCTTGAAGGCCGACAACTCCCTGAGAGATGGCGATGAAAAAGCAGTTCATCGGTTTTATGCCACTGATGCCCCTGAGAGGCTTGCCAAAGGAGGGATTAGGTTCTTGCAAGGAATGGACCTTAACGACGTTCAACAGGTGAGTATAACATAGGGGAAGAAAGGGTGTCCAAATCAAACAAGGGAAAGAGGACAACAGGAAAAGGGAAATCAGCACAGGGGGATTCTTATAAGTTCGGTTTCTTCTTCGTCCTTGTCATTGCCCTCTTGACCTTTTTAGTTAGCTCGTTTCTCTATTCAAAATATTACAAGAATATACGTCCCACAAGAATCACAGAGATAAAAGAAAAGATTATTGTAGATCTATATTTCGGTGACTTGGCCGGCGGGAGTTTAATAAAAGAAAAAAGAAGGATAGATTCTGTTGGTGGGTTGGCTAACCAGGCCAAGAAGGTCATCCTGGAGCTGATTGGAGGGCCGAAGACTGATCTCACACGAACCATACCGGGTGCTACAACCCTGCGTAACCTCTCTGTCAATACCGATAGGATCGCCTCTGTAGATTTTAGCACCGAGCTAACCGGGAAGCACACAGGGGGCAGTTCTTCAGAATTACTCACCGTCTATTCAATTGTGAATTCCCTTACCCTAAATTTCGAAAATATAGAAAAGGTCCAGATTTTAGTGGGAGGGAAGAAGGTCGAAACCCTAGCCGGACATATTTACGCACTCAGGCCGCTTGAAGCCAATAGAGGAATTGTTGGGAATTAGATGCCACGAAAAAGTAACCTCTCTCGAATAAGAAATATCGGGATTATTGCACACATCGATGCGGGGAAGACCACCACCACAGAGAGAATACTATACTACACGGGGCGCTCTCACAAGATGGGGGAGGTTGACGATGGACAGGCGACCATGGATTGGATGGTTCAAGAACAGGAAAGGGGAATCACGATAACATCGGCGGTGACCACATGTCATTGGAGAGATCATGAAATCCATATCATAGACACCCCCGGACATGTGGATTTTACCATGGAGGTGGAGAGATCCCTCAGGATACTGGATGGGGCTGTAGTCATATTCTGCGCCGTAGGAGGTGTTGAACCACAATCAGAGACTGTGTGGCATCAAGCTGACAAGTACAATGTACCGAGAATAGTCTTAATAAACAAGATGGACAGGGTTGGTGCTGATTTCCTTGGAACTGTTGAAATGATGAAAGACAGATTAGGGGCCACCCCGTTAATAATCCAGCTCCCTTTCGGAAAAGAAGACGATTTCCAGGGTGTGATCGATTTGATCAAGATGAAAACAAAAGTCTGGCATCAAGAGACCCTGGGGTCTACTTTCGACGAAGGGGATATCCCGCAAGACTTTCTCGATCAAAGTCAGGAGTATAGGGAACGGCTGATTGAGGCTGCGGCCGAAACCGATGACATACTCACTGAAAAATATCTTGCCGGAGAGGTCTTGACAGAGATGGAGATTAAGTCGGCCATCAGAGATGCAACCATAGGTTATAAACTGGTGCCGGTCCTATGCGCGGCGGGACTCCGAAACAAAGGTGTACAGCCGCTTTTGGATTCCATAGTTGATTTCCTCCCTTCTCCTATAGATGTTCCTCCTGTTTCCGGGATAAACCCGAAAACCGGTAAGGAAGAAATACGTCTAAGCAGTGATGATGAGCACTTTTCCGCGTTGTCCTTCAAGATTATGATGGAACATGGGCGCAAAATGACCTATTTTCGCGTATATTCGGGGGTTCTACAGGCCGGATCGGAGATATTAAACCCCACAAAGAATAAGAAGGAGAGGATAGCCAGGATCTTACAGATGCATGCCAATAATCGGGAAAGGATACAGAAAGTCGGGGCGGGAAATATCGTAGCGGCTATGGGATTAAAATATACAACTACAGGGGATACCATTTGTGATGAAGCCCACCCCGTGCTCCTGGAACCCATCGACATCTACGATCCTGTCATCTCCGTTGCCATTGAGCCAAAGACCAAGAACGATGAAGAAAAACTACCCCTTTGTCTCGAGAAACTGGCAGAGGAAGACCCCACCTTCAGGGTGCGGGTTGATGAGGAGACGGACCAGACAATTATCTCCGGAATGGGAGAACTCCACCTTGATATTTTGGTGAACAGATTGCTTAGAGATTTTAAGGTGGCCGTAAATGTGGGAAAACCTCAGGTTGTATATCGGGAGACTATTGATAAATCCGTAGAGGTTGAGGCGAGTTTTGAAAAAGAATTCGAGGGTCGTCTCCACTACGGTCATGTCTGGTTGCGCCTTGACCCCCAAGATAGGGGACGAGGGTTCAGCTTTGTCAATGGCTTAAAGGACGGGGTACTACCCCCTGAATACATACCGGCTGTTGAAGAAGGCATCAGAGAGTCATCCAACAGTGGTGTCATAAGTGGTTACCAGCTGGTGGATTTAAGTGTGACCCTCTTTGACGTGTCCTTTCATGAACTCAACTCCTCAAAACTTGGTTATCGAGTTGCCGCATCTATGGCTTTCAAGAAGGGGTGCGAAACTGCCAATCCCACACTCCTTGAGCCTATCATGGAGGTTGATGTAATAATTCCTGATGAGTTTGTGGGTGAGACCATAGGAGACATCAATTCACGTGGCGGAAAAATAGAGGAGGTAGCTCCAAAAGGAAAGGTCAAGACCATAAAGTCATTGATCCCATTGAGAAGAATGTTCGGGTATTCAACTGACCTGAGGTCAGTCACCCAGGGAAGGGGGACTTTTTCCATGCAGTTTTCCCGTTACGACAAGGTTGGCGCCGGGAGATGCTAAGTGGTCATTATCTTTGAAAACGCAGAGAATACTCTGTCCCGTTTATGGTAAGCTCTACAAAACCGCGGTTATGAATATTGAACAATGTCCCTTCAGTAACAAGAATCTCTCCTTCGATGTGTTCACTACCAAAGGCATCCCACTCTGATACCATGACATGGTATTTCTTATGTTTTAAGGTCAGCGGTTTTTGCCACTTCATTCTTTGTTGTCCCTTCATATCCGATGAACACTTACCATTATCATGTTTGTAATGAAACTCCTCGTTATCCAATCTTAGTATGATATCTTTTTCCTTCCTCCACCCTTCACACCTGAAACCCAGGGGCCTGTTATCCAAGTTTTGAGCGATAAATTCCACACTGACTTTGATACCCCTCAGAGCGCTCTCACAGGCATTTATGCTGGCCACTACCCTCCCCAATTTTTTACGAAGTTCCGGAGAACGTACATAATGGTATTGGTTCAGCCGGGGAATGTTCAGTTCATTCTCTCTTATTTTTCGGATACTGTTTTTATCTTTTTTTACCTCAGCTATACTTTCGTACTCTCCTCCAAGGGAACGAATATCCTTACTGTCCTTGTCCAGGACCTTTTTGTCAATAATTTTTTTCAGGATATCTCTATGCTCGCGGGTCAAGTGGTCATCCCAGTTTCTAATGACAACGTTCTTCATTCCCCCGGCCTCGGCATCGGGGGCTAACTGTTTCAGTAAGTTCCTTATATTAGCGAAGGCCCTTTGAGCTTGGATCGAACGCAGCTTTTTTGTCAGCTGGTTAATCAACTCTTTGCCCTCCCTGTCCTTGCCTAATGCCCTCAGTTTCTTGAGCGTCTCTTTAAGATCATTCTCGCCAGGTTTGGCGGACTCGCTGAGAATTCTTGCCTTGGCAAAAAGATCCGTTCTGGCTAGTTCCCTCTTTTGAGCCTGTATGGACCGCAACTTTTCTGTCAACTGACGAATCATTATATTGGTGTCGCCGTCGCCCTTCAGTTTTCTTACCCTCTTGAGCATCTCTTTCAAACGCCTTTCGTCCGGCTCGGCAGAGGCTAAAATAGCCTTCGCTCTCGCCATGGTATCCTGTTTTCTTTGATACTTTTTCTGATTTACGACAAACCGCCGGCAAAATTTTCCGGAAAAATGCTCTATTTCTGAAGCAATCTCGAAATCAGGAAATAAGCGAGCGTCTTTACGAAGGGCCCTCACCTTTTGGAGGTTTTCCTCGGTGAGTTGAAGATCTCCCAGGCGGTGGAACCGATCCCGAAGCCATTCTTGAATGTCGCTTTCGGCCTTGGCCTGGATCCGTTCAACTTTCCTCCTCCGGTCATCAATGCTGTAAGGCATAAGTAGCGTATTCGACTGGTAATTTGCCAGATATGTCCGGGCCATGGTCAAGATTTCCCTGGGTTTAGCATCACCTGACTCCTCCATCTTGATCATCAGACTCTTTTCACCTCTCGACTTCAAATACAGACCCCCTACATAACCGATCCCAACCAGAGCAAGAATCAATACTACGGCAGTAATGAATGTTTTCTGTTTACCCTGGAGTCTGGTTTCTGAAACTTTGATTGCGACATTTTTCGCTGCCTCCTGGTTTTCTACGTTTTCAATAAAGTACTTATGATTTTTTACAATTAATTTTTTCTCTTCCACAGATGATGCATGACCGAGCTCGGAAAGCAGTCTATCAGCATATTGTTGTTGAACCTCCTCGAATAATTTCTGATACTTACCATCTTCGTAAGACCCAATTTGGCGGTATCTTTGGTGTATGAATTTAAATAATCCCGGAAGGTTCCCTATCTTCTGAAATGTATCACAGCGTCTTGCCACGACCTCGAAGAAATCTTCGAGAAAATAGTCTAACGGACTGGTGATGTTGTGAGGTTTAATCGGGTCTTTAGCCAGATGCATCCCATCTTCGCCGGGCCCAAAGGAGGAGACTGTGAACACCTTTACTTTACTAAAATATGTGGTGATCTTATCCCTTGCCGACCTGTAGGCTTCCGTGGCTCTGATGTATTGGATGGCCTTTTCTTCCTCATTTGACCTTCCATAATGAAGGGATTCGTCCCACTTTGTAACCGCGATGGCCACGGGAATCGAAATGTCAGTCATGTCAGGATAGACCTCGCGCACAAGGTCGATGAATGCGTCAATTTGGTGTTTGAAGTTCTCCATTGCTTCCTTGTCCGACTCTTTTTCATATGGAAAGAAGAACAAAAGACCGTCAGTGGCTTGTATGTTTTCCTTCAATCGATCCAGTTGTCCCTGGGTATCTTCTTCTAACCTGCTGTGTGCTTCTTCAAGATAGCCACGATAGTCATTGACACTAAACCTTACGCTGTATGTTTCCGAATTGTATGCAAAGTCCAGAGATACCAAGCCAGGGGCAGTTGCCACGGATTTGTTACCTTCTGTCATATCATTCCATCTTTTTTCGAGGTACTCCTTGGTGTCATTGTTATCTGCCACAATCGATTTCTCAGCACCAAAAAGTGTGCTCAGGTAAACTGTTCTACCCGAATGTTTGGGCCCTATCAGAATAAAATTCAACACCTCTCGTACGTCATCCATATTAAACCTCTCACGAATATTTACGTCAAACGGGATATACCCATGATTTGGGACCGGTCCGTTCAGATATCGGTTTTCAAATATTATGATTTCACAAGGCCAGAGGGAGGAATCCGAGTAAGTCGTACATTTCTAGTACGTCGTCGAGGATTCATACCGATAATGCAGTGAAATTTAATATATGGAAACCAATAGTTACTATTTTCTCAGAAGCTCATTTGTAGACGGGAATGAAATCACTTCCATTTGCCGGCTGTTACAAACGGAAACTATACAAACGTGGACCGCAAGAGTCGTGCCACAAAAAACACAGTCCAGTTATCCTTAAATAAATCCTGATTTGTATAAGCAAGAAAAGTAATAGATGAAACCGATGCATGAGTTGTGTCGGGGAAACTCCTTTTCACACGCAATGGAAGGCATGGTAATCTGTCAGCATGAAGGTGGAGAGGGAAAAAGTCCCGGTTGTTGATATTAGTAAATGTCTTGATTGTGGTGGGTGCTTGGAGGTCTGCCCCATGGTTTTTTGGAGAAACGAAATGGGGTACGTTGAGGTCGCAGACCTTCCTCAATACTCGCAAGCGGCCATTCAGGAAGTTATAAATATCTGCCCGGCGGACTGTATCGTATGGGAAGAAACTTTAGGCTTCCCCCAAGGGGAATCAGCGCAGCCACCAGCGTTTTATTGGGAAGATAGGTTTTTAATGCTCTCACCCCTAACGTGAGAAGGGA
>JAUXHQ010000264.1 GCA_030621455.1 Deltaproteobacteria bacterium | reverse complement strand
GGAAGAGGCCGGCCGTGATATGTCCGGCCCTGAAAAGAGAATGAACAAAGAGCAAGCAGACGCGGCAAATCACTACCTCGGTCCGAGTCTTATCCTGGCGGGCCCCGGCACGGGAAAGACCTTTACCCTGACCACGCGAATCGTACATCTCATAAAGGACAAGGGTGTAGATCCGTCGGAAATCCTTGCCGTTACTTTCACCAACAAGGCAGCACAAGAGATGAAGAATCGGATAAGTCTCGCCCTTCCCCACGGGAGTTTCGGCCAGTCCGTAACGGTCTCCACTTTCCATTCCCTGGGATTGGAAATCCTAAGAAAACATGCCCCTCTTCTACGGAGGTCTGCGGGGTTTGCAATTCTAGGTGAAGATGATCAGAATTATATCCTAAAAACATATCTTGATATTGACAAAAAAGAAACCAAACAAACCCTAAGTGAGATCAAAGACGCTAAAAACAAGGGGCTTAGCCCCGAAGAAATTAAAGACAGAACATTTTCCCAAATTTATCGAGAATACCAGATGATCCTTGAAAAGGAGGACGCCTTTGACATTGACGATTTAATAGTCGCTCCTGTTCAACTCCTGAGTTTACACCCCGATGTTGCCAGGTCCTACAGGGATACATGTCGATTCATCTGTGTGGATGAATACCAGGATATTAATCTTGCTCAATACCGGCTTATCCGACTCATGGCGCCTGCCAAAGAGGCAAATATCTGTGTGATTGGAGACCCGAACCAGGCCATTTACTCATTCCGGGGTGCGGATGTCGAATTCATCAGGAATTTTCAGGATGATTATCCTTCTGCCCGAAACTATAGGTTGAAAACCAGTTATCGCTGTTCGAACACGATCTTGCAGGCATCGACTCAGGTGATCGGCGACAGGGTCGGAAAAAGTCTGATTGAGGGGTTAAACAAAGGTGTTTCCATTAAAGTCCGGGAATTTCCAACAGCCAAAAGTGAGGCGGAATTCGTTGCCAGGACCATAGAAAAGATGATGGGAGGGGTCCGCTTTTTTTCTCTGGACAGTGAGATTGCCGATGGGGATGCCCAGACTGAAATCACCTCTTTTTCTGACTTTGCGGTATTATTTCGCGTGGCAAAGATGGCCCCGGATTTGGAAAAGGCCATGAACGATCACGGCATTCCCTATCAACTGGTTGGAGAGGAACCCTTTTTCCGCCAGGAGCCGATCGTATCGATTATTGATGTGTTGCGATTGATGACCGCACCCGACAATGAGGTCCTCTTTAGGAAGCTGCAAGACAAACAGATTAAAAACATTACAGCATCCTGGCGATCAACTCTGGAAAGAAAGGCTTCGCAGGGAAAGATCAGAGACCGGATCAAAGAGATTATTACCACTCATTTTCCAGGGATCAAGGGTTCCGAAATCCGAAGAGTAGAGCAACTTCTGTCGTTAGCAGATGCGCATGACGGAAATTTCTCCAGATTCCTCTCCTTTATACAACTGGGACGCGCCGCAGACACCTATAACCCAAAAAGTGAGCAGGTTGCGTTAATGAGCCTCCATGCCGCCAAAGGGCTTGAGTTCACCTCTGTTTTTATCGTGGGTTGCGAGGACGGGATCATCCCCTACTCCCTTTTCCACAAATATGAGGCTAACCTTGAAGAAGAGCGGAGACTTTTTTACGTGGGCATGACCAGGGCACAGCAATTCTTGTATCTGACGCACGCAAACAGGCGATCTCTCTATGGCAGGTCTCTCCGTTTACCCTTATGTCCCTTTGTTTCCAGCATCACGGAAGAACTTTTACTGAGGGAAAAAGGTCAACATAAGCCGGGGGACAAGAAGACAGGGGGGGAACAGTTGTCATTCTTTTAATCGGTTTATCCCGCGTTCCGTATCATGCTTCCTTCAATTCAATGCCATAATGCAGTTCATAACAAGCAAACGAAATAAGAAGTTACCACCGTCCTGTTGGACTCTCCGGAATGAAAAGGAAAGAAGGGCTTGATAAAACAAGAAGAGGCGATCGGTATATACTTCCATATCCCTTTCTGCATCAGCAAATGTCCCTACTGTGATTTCAATTCCATAGCAGTATCTCCGATCCCCGAAAAAAAATACACCCAGGCCCTCATCGAAGAAATTGACTATTCTGTTAAGTATTCTTTGAAGAGTTTGGGGAAAAGGAAAGTTGCGTCCATCTTCTTTGGGGGAGGGACGCCATCGTTATTTTACCCGGACAGCATTGCAAAGTGTATTGAAAAGGTTCTTTCTCTTTTCTCACCTGGTCCGGATATGGAGGTTACCCTTGAGGTAAATCCGAAGACCGCTGACAGAAAAAAACTCAACGAGCTATGTGCGGGAGGGATCAACAGGTTGAGTATTGGGGTTCAATCCTTCCAGGACAGGTTCTTGAAAAACCTGGGGCGTGCTCATGATTCCAGTGATGCTGTTCGTGTATTAGAAGATGCCAAAATGGTCGGGTTCTCCAACATAAGTCTTGATTTGATCTTCGGCATACCTGATCAAACTTTAATCGATTGGGAAAGGGACTTAGACTATGCCTTGTCTGTGAATCCTGAACATTTGTCGGTATATAATCTCACTATTGAAGAGAAGACCCCTTTCCGGGAATTACAGAGACAGGGAGAGATAATCCTTCCGGATGAGGACACTCAAGTGAGGATGTACGGACTGGCACAAGAGATGCTCTCTGAAGCAGGGTATGAGCAGTACGAGATATCTAATTATGCGTCGCCGGGATTCCGTTGCACGCACAATGAAGGATATTGGATATTTAAAGAATACTTGGGATTTGGCGCAGGGGCGCACTCTTATCTAAGGGAAGGATTATATGGTAAGGGTTGGGGGACAAGGTGGAAGAACGAAACGGACCCCTTTGAATATATCTCCCGACTTTCAGACGAATGTTCTGTTATCACGGACAAGGAGCAATTGACCAAAGAAGAGGCGATAAAGGAGGCCATATTCCTGGGGCTTCGCAGGATGGAAGGTATCTGCTTAGACGATTTTGAGGACAGATTCGGTCTTTCCCTGGAACATACCTTCTCCGGGGTTATCCCCTATCTTCTTCAAGAAGGTCTGATTTCAATTGTGATGGGTCGCCTTAAACTTACAAACAAAGGCATTCTTCTTTCCAATGAGGTATTCTTGGCTTTTTTTTGACCCGTGCACATAGTCTGTCTCAGTCTGTGTGGGTCTGTGGCGAATCAG
>JAUXHQ010000038.1 GCA_030621455.1 Deltaproteobacteria bacterium | reverse complement strand
TATATGAATTGAATATTCAGGTTGATGTATTGCTGGAAGAGGTTACTGGTTTAATAGGAAATGATACGCGGAATGTGGAGCCTTCTTTAGCTCTGGAGTAAAATGTTATCTGGCCATCTAGCTCATCGACGATCTTCTTTGTAACCAACAACCCAAGACCACTTCCTTGGCGTTTCTTGGTGGATACGATCTCAGTGAATACGTAGTTTTTCCATTCCTCCGGCAAGCCCGGACCATTATCAGAGACTTCGAAGATTGCTATCGGCCCTTTTTGATCTGATTGGATCATTATTCGATGATCGTGCCGGTTCATATCGAATTTACACGCCTCAAGGGCGTTTTGGACGAGATTACTTAGAATTGTGTGAAGATCCTCAGCATTAAGCGCCATGGGGGGCAGCCGAGAGTCGATGTCCATGACCAGTTCTATTCTTTCCAGTTCAGCCTTTTCGTGGTAAAGATCAAAGACCTCTCGAACCACTTGGTTTGGGTCTACAATACTTATTTCATGCTCTCGCTTCTTGGCACAGTATAGTATATCTTTCACAAGGGTAGCAATCCGGGCCACATTACGCTGCACAATATCCCATCCCGTCAGGGTTTCTTTCTGATCCTTGTTATGCAGCCCGGAGTTCACCACATAAATCCCCCCGTCCAGGCCGGTGAGGATGTTTTTAATACCGTGGGCCATTGTGGCTACTGTATGTCCCATCATGGTTAACTCGGTCTGGAGGCGTTTCACAGGAGTGATATTGGTGGACATCTCCATGACCGCAACGATTTCCCCTTCATCATTTCGCAGGGGACTGGTGTAGACGATTACAAAGGCCTCCATGCCGTCTCGGGTGATAACCTGCTCTTCGCTGGAATGGACCTGTCCGTCGGCAAAGGTCTTAGCTACAGGGCAATGCTGGCAGGGTTCGCCTTTTCTCTTGTAGACCTCATGGCAGAGTTCCCCAACACGATCACCGAAATCCTGACGAAACAGCTCGTTGGTCTGGATAATGCGCAATTCCGGACTCTGTACCGAGATATAACAGGGAACTTTCTGGAAGAGCTGGCGATAATCGTTTCGTGTTGGTTCCCATCCATCCACGTTGATTTGATCCATGCTCACTCCTCACCCAAAGGGGCTGTATATTACTTCAAGTAAGTCTGAACTTTACCGAGTAAATTCTCGGTAGAGAAAGGTTTTTCTACAAACTCTTCGGGTTTGGGTAATCCCCCGCGATCCTTGGCAAAGAAGTCTTTGTATGCGGTGACCCCGGAGACAACGATAACAGGAATATGCTTGAATTCTTCACTCTTCTTCAACCTTCGGTAGAAGCCCACACCGCTCTGATTCGGCATAATAATGTCCAGGGTGATCAGGTCCGGATGAAATTCACCAACTTTAAGAAAGGCTTCTTCCCCGTCCTCTGCGATACTTATCTCATATCCGTTGTTCTTTAGCAAGGAACCCAGATATGTCCTTACATCTTCCTCGTCATCAACGATCAATACTTTCTTAGCCATTTCCCCCTCCTTAATCCTAATTGATTTTGTCTCCTGTCTTCATGACCCTTGAAATTGCTTTATGGGCCTTTTCTCTCACTTCCTCAGCCTGGTTCTTATCGCTGGCTAATTCCTCCAAAGCCAAGAGCACATCCGTGTCCTCTATGGGAGTAATCATCCCAAGAGACCTTACAGCGTTAAGACGCACCTGTGAATCATCGTCGTTGAGACACGATATTAGCCGGCTGCAAGAATCCCTCGCTCCGGGGCCGATCTCCCCAAGGACCCATGCTACTGTAGACCTTACATACCAAACAGAATCGGATAGCGCCTCTGCAAGGGGTATTGCAGCAGGTGCTGCCTCATGCCCCAAGTCCCCGATGGTAAGGGCAGCATACTCTCTTACATCCTCATGGTCATCCTTGAGCATCGGTGTGATCCTATCTATGACGATAGCAGGTTCCGGTTTTATATCCCTTAATGTCTGTAACGCTGCCAGACGAACAAACCATATCTTATCTTTCAAGGCATCCAATAGGGCATCTTGAGCAACAGGATCAAAGGATCCCACATCTCCCAGCGTTCGGGCGGCGGCAAATCGTATATGACAGTCATCATCTTTAATATCGCAGAGCAATTGAACTACTGCCTTGTCCATCGATCCCGGGTTCCCCTGTATATCCACATGGCAACTTAACCTTCTATAAGGCTCCAACTCCCTTGCTTAATGCCCAATTGATCAACAATATCAGCAGCGCGTTTGTTGAGGTGGAAGGAATTGGGTTTATTGGGCCCCACCATAATCACCGGCACCTTGTAATGAGAAGCAAACCGCTCAATGACCTGACCGCCAAAATCCGCGCCTTTGTCAATGTAACCCATTACCAAAACATCATACTCTCTCCGGCGGAGACAACGTGCCAGTTCAGCGCCTTCATTGCCCTCGCATAACCGAAAACCTACCTTAATAAAGTCCCCAAGTTTGGCATCGTAGTATTCCCTTAACTCCAGTTCTTTCTTTGCCTTCAATTCATCTGTGACCCTTACGAGTTCTTCCTTTTTGCTATCTGCATAAACGATTTCACGGCGGAAACGGAAGGGAGATTCCAACCAATGGAATATGTTAAGCTGTATTTCATTCTCGCTGGCCAGCCCAAAGGCGTAATCGAACGCCCAGTCACCCTGACGGGAGTAATGTGAACAAAGTCCAATACTTTCCATGCGTTATACCTCTCTGAATTATTTTATTTCTTCTCGTTTTTATTGGGGACAACCATAGCATCTGCAACCAAGTCTAGAATTTGCACGACCTTTATGTCAAGCTTATAATGCTTAATCAGGTCATTCAAGCCGTCAACACAGTTGTGACAACTCGTACATACCAGCTTCGCACCTGTGGCCGTTAGCTGATCCGCCTTGACCTTGGCCACTTCCATCCTGAGAGGCTTGTATTCCACCATGGATAAAGCTCCGCCACCGCCGGTGCAGCAAAAATTATCCGCTCGGTTAGGGTACATTTCCCTGAAATCGGTACATATCCGCTCCAGCAGCCACCGAGGCTCCTCAGTAAGATCACCGGAACGCGCCAGGTTGCAAGAGTCATGATAGGTTATCGGTAAAGGGTTTTTAGAGGGATCTACCTTTATCCGTCCCTGGTCTATGTAACGGATCAGGGTCGTCAAAACGGACTCACTGGGAATATCCTGTTTATACTGCGCCCAGTTGTAGCCTTCCCAACGGGTAGATCGGTATCCATGACCGCACTCGGATATGACGATTCTTTTAGCCCGGAGTCGCTTGGCAGCTTCATAGAGGTTCTTTGCTACAAAACCACCCAATTTGTCATCACCGGAAAAGAGTCCGAAGTTGGTCATATCCCACCCCCAACTGGGCATGGTCCAGCTCTCTCCAGCGTGATAGAATACCTTACATGCATAACCTATGGAACGTGGGTCGTACTTAATCTCGCGGGGGTTGACAGTGTATATGAAATCACAGTCTTCCTTATCTATCGGGATCTTGAAATTCGGGTCTTCCAATTCGTCCTGGGCCTCCTCCTCTTGCCACTCAATAGTCTCAATGTACTCTTCCTGGGAGACTCCCATCTGGTTGCCCGTTTCCCATTGGTCTTTGCTCACAACAAATACCCCTTCGGGCACGATCCCCAGTTCAGTGAGAAGCCCACGGGTCAGTCGAATGAGGACTGCCGTGTCTACGCCCATAGGGCAATTTAGCGTACAGCGTCGACAAGCGGTGCAGGTTCCAAAGACAACATTCTTTAGACGATTTAAGTCCTCATCGTCCTTTGGGGTCTTTGCGTGGACCCACCAGGGGAAGATGCGACCGGTCCAATCGAAGTGTCTCTTGAATATTTGCCTTATCTGGTCGGCTTTATAGGCCGGGGTCATGGTGGGATCGTGAGGTCTGGCCAATGAGTAGTGGCACGAATCTGCGCACATGCCACAGTGTACACAACCGACCAATGAAATGACTGACTGCCGATTTAATTTGTTTTTCAGCATCTCAAGCAGCTGTTTTACATTGTCGTTGTCCTGGTTATAGACCTTGACCTTCCCTTCTACTACGGAAGGAGCCTTCTGCTCAATGGCCTTCTTCTGCTCCTTAATATCCAGAGGCAGATTTACAACATCGGAAATATTTATAGATTTATCGCTCAATTATACTCTCCTTTCATCGTTTGCTGGTATTTCAGTGAATTATAATCCTGCCGGTTCTTCTCCGCCTCTTTTGCGTGGGAATACATCGCGATGTCCCATGGTTTTGCCCAAAAAGTATCGGGTAAACGGATAGTAAAGGTAATGGGAAATCTTTGAAAAAGGTACATAAACCAGGAACAAGGTGGTCATAGAGAAAAAGATTATCAAAGGCCATTCACTCACCTTATACTCATTAGGGATAGCGAAAACACCCGAGGCAAACCATACTGTCATCAATATAATGGAGAAGTAGTCATCAGGGGTGCTGATTATGCGCATAGAAGGGTTTGTAATCCTTCGAATCAACCTTATTACACCTACTGCAAAGGCGGCTCCCACGATAAGCTGAAAGATACGCATGATGGGAGTTATCTCAAAAAACTCCGGCCAATAGGGGATTATAAAAGTTGCTGCAATGGCAACAGCTACTCCCGCATGGAAGATTACAAACTGGGCGTAAAAGTTCAAGTTTTTCCTTGCGCTTTCCATTGCCCACGGCATGACAACATTCATCATGGAATAAGCCACCCCTACTCTGCGGCTGCCAACAGAATCGGTAATCTCCTTGCCTGCCTTAAATCGGAACATCCAGATCAACCGAATGGTATAGACAGTGGCCATAAATATCAGGGCAACAATCTGTACTTGATCTTCTAGAACCTTCAAGAATTCACTCATTAACACCTCCGTTACTTTGAATTTTAAAAACCATCTCCCGACAAATTTATTCTACTTTTGCCTTTAATCTCTCAAGATAGGCGCGATCAGAAGCAAGGTTGGGGTGTCCCATTACTTCGTCGATCTTTATTACTTCACCAAGGATTCTTTCACATTGAAGGTAATCACCCAGCTTTTCATAGCACAGCACAACATTCATCATGACCGTTCTCTTGTTGGGAAGGTCCCTTGTATTATCCGATATCCTTAGACTCAACTCGTAATACTTAAGGGCCTGTTCTATCTGTCCCCATGTGTCATACACCTTCCCCAGATAATTGTAAGCGGTACTCTCTCCTTTCAGAAAACCTATTTCCTTGGACAGGAGAAGGCTTTGGTTGTAAAATTTTATAGCCCGCTCGTATTTCCCCCAGCTCTGATAAACCATCCCGATGTTGCCCAGAGCGATGCTCTCCCACTCTCGATATCCCAGTTCTCTTGAGCGTTTTAAACCCGTCCAAAATTGTTCGAGGGATTTGTCGAAACGTTCTTCTTCATGGTAGAGTAAGCCAAGCTCATTCGTTTCCGTCAGCTTAGCGTCATCCGGCAAAGATTCAAATAGGTCCTCTGTCCTAACCATATACCCCTGTCCCTTGCAACTAGCTGTTTAATAATACTTATGTATAGCAATTTAGCAATTTATGTGCCAAGGAACTGTAATATTTAACAACGTATTGTTTTTACTGGATAATTGGATTTTCTGACTCTAAAATGACGGGATGAATGATGGAGGAAATGTCGCACAGTGCAACTGGGATAATGACCCTAAATAGCAACTACAGAATAAAGGGAATTTGTTACTGTATATATATCATGGAGTTAAGGAGTGTTATGCGAAGCATGATATGTTGCACAATGCGACTACATGATGCAACATTGTCGTACTGGGGAGGAAAGTGATATGATTTTTGAGGAATTAAAGGCCCATTTTCTTTAATTTTCTCCAAAGGGTGCTTCGATGAATGCCCAGCTCATCAGCGGCCTTTATCTTATTCCAATTGTGTCTCTTGAGGGCAGAGAGGATGGTCTCGGTCTCAATCTTGTTAATGAGGTTTGAGCCTGTATCTAACCTCTCCAGTTCGCTTTCAATGCCCATTATATAAGAGGGTAAGAAGTTTTTCGAAATGATATTTCCTTTGCACAATACATAGGCATGTTCCAGGATATTCTCCAACTCACGAACATTCCCGGGAAAGTCATATTGCAATAGGATCTCCATTGTATCGGGTGATACTCTCTCAATGTTTCGCTGATTCTTTTGATTGAATTTCTTTATGAAATGATTCACCAGCAAGGGAATATCTTCGGGACGTTCACTGAGGTTGGGAATCTCCAGCTTTATAACATTCAGTCTGTAATACAAATCCTGGCGAAACCGTCCCTCCTTGACCAACTGTTCAAGGTTACGGTTGGTGGCCGATATTATCCTTACATCAACCTTTACTGTGCCCGTGCCACCCAATGGCACGAACTCCTTATCTTGAACCGCTCTTAAAAGCTTTGCTTGAAGGGAAGGAGATATGTCACCGATCTCATCGAGAAAGATGGTTCCTTTATCGGCCAATTGAAATCGTCCGGGTTTATTCTTCTTTGCATCGGTAAAGGCGCCTTTCATATAGCCAAAGAACTCGGATTCCAAAAGGGTTTCCGGAAGGGCGGCACAATTCACCTTCACAAGGGCTGCTTTCTGACGAAGGCTCAGGTTATGGATGGCGTTGGCAAAGAGTTCTTTTCCTGTACCACTTTCTCCCTGAATCAATACAGAGACGTCCGTCTTGCTGATATCCGGGAGGATTTCGAAGATCTCAAGAATCCTCTTGTTTTTACTGATGATCCGCTGAAATGAGTAGGCTGATTTGGGGGACTCGGAAAACCGATATTTGGTTGGTAAATCCCGGATCGCTATAATCCCTCCGGAGAGAGATCCTACTGAATTTTTCAGTATTGAAAACCGAATTGCAACCGGCACAGACACCTGATTCTTCCGAGTCAGCTCAGAGGAGTAGTCTACAAAGCTATCTTCATTCTCAATCATTTCAGCAGCAGGACACCCATCAAGACAGTTTGTAAGACGGAGGACTTCGGAACAGGTTTTCCCTGAGGCCTCCTCTTTACTCAACCCTGTTATCTCTTCAGCTCTCCTATTAAAATAGACTATCCTGAACTCCGGGTCAATGATAAGGATAGCTTCGCCCATGTTCTCCAGGACAGAATCTCCGGACATTCCTTTTAGGATGCCATTCTTAAGGGTATCTTGGTCTCCTATGGCACACATAAGCGCCCCCTGATGGTTGAGAAAGCCGTTTCTCCGTGTAAGCTATCAGCCTCTTAAATAAAAGGTTCAAATATACTTTATGAATCCGGATCCTTTCAACATTATCATTAATATCAAAATGTTATGTGTATATCAAGGACTTTCTACTATCTATTTCTTGTGTTTGTTGTCTTCTTTTAACAGGGGACGAGGCCGAAATCCCTATTATTGGGCAGGGGACGGCCCCAAAGTCCCGCTAACACCAAAACAAATAGCGCCAAAAGGAAATTAGAATATTATTAAAATATCTAATAGATTTTAAAGTCGTTGTCAGTTAAAATGTCGATACCTTCTCACAGTTAGGGACGGGGCCGAAATGGCCAAAGAAGGCATTGACTGTCTGCCCCCGTTCAAATTGCGAGATATTCTTCCGACCCAGTCATGAAAGTTGATAAAGTTTACTGCATCAGCATAACCGGGATGTTGTTGCATGATACAATTATGATGGAAAGCATTATCAAAATACGCATATGCTTCCAACGTGGCGGAATTTATAGAAAAACCGCTAACAGTGAACTGATAACCGTGAGCGGTTACGGACATCCAAACATGCTGTTCCCAAAAAAGGGAGGTATAAACGATGAATCGGAGGGAATTCTTAAAATATCAGGCAATGGGTATCCTGTGGATGGTTGCCGGTGGATACGAACTTCTATTGCCGAAAAAGTCAGTCGCAGAGCCGTTTCCTGATATTGCCGTAGTCAAAGGGGCGACTGCTGCGGCAACACGGGCCGCTGTGGAACTTCTGGGCGGGATGAAACAAGTCGTGAAGCCCGGCAACCGTGTGATAATCAAGCCTAACATGAGCTTTCCAACCCCTCCTGAAAGGGCATCTAACACCCACCCGGAGGTTGTGCGTGAACTTGCTTTTATGTGCAAAGAGGCAGGGGCTTCCAAAATCCTTGTGCTTGACAATACCCTTTCTTCAAAGGAGCGCTGTCTGGAAAAATCGGGTATCAGGGAAGCCTGCAAAGCAATTGATAACAAAATGGTATTTGCATTAAGTGATGACAGCCTTTACAAGGCTACTGATATCCCGAAATATAAGAGCATGATAAAAACCGAGATTATGAAGGAGGTGCTTAAATCCGATGTTCTCATAGCAGCTCCAGTGGCCAAGTCTCATTCAGGCACGGGAGTCAGTCTTTCAATGAAGGGGATGATGGGACTCATCTACAATCGTAGAGTCATGCATAGGCAATATGATCTACATACTTCCATTGTAGATCTTTGCACAATACTCAAGGCAGACCTGGCCGTTATTGATGGTACCCGTGTTCTTTCCACGAATGGACCATACGGGCCCGGAAAAGTCCTTCACGAAAATACGATTATAGCTTCAAAAGACATGGTCGCTGCCGATGCTTATGCAGTTTCGATTTTCGAGTGGTATGGAAAGAGGTTCAAGCCCAGGCAAGTCCGTCATATCAAGGAGGCCCATGAGAGGGGACTGGGCAGAATGGATATAGAGAATCTCGAGGTGAAGTCCATAGCGCTATGATTAGTTTCAGAAGTGCATCCCGGATAGTGAGTTTAACCCTTTTTCTGCTATTGTTGGGTAAAGCAATATACACAAGCTCAGCACCTGCGTCCCTTGATCTTTATCTTCGGTTGGATCCAGCGCTTATTGCTCTTACCGTCATTGGAGCCAGGATGCTGGATGCAGCCTTCATGCCGGCATTGCTCATTCTGATTATAACTCCTTTTTTCGGCCGGGTCTTCTGCGGCTACCTTTGTCCAATGGGGACAACACTTGATTGCAGTGATAGACTTTTCGGGATATCCTTTGAAAAACAGTTTGAGAACTCCGGGTTAAGGGCCACGAAATATCTAGTGCTTTTCTTTCTATTCGGCGCTGCCATAACCGGTGTCTCATTCGTATTTGCTGCGGCCCCACTCTCCCTTATCACCCGTTTTTTTGGTCTCTTACTTCATCCCCTGCTTGCTTTTCTGGCAAATGAATCTCTCAGGAATATAAGACCCCTGGCCGAGTGGTTAGACATCCTTCCAATCGCTTTGATGCAGATACCTACTCCACGGTTCGCCACACAGATGTTCATAATAGCTTTTTTCGGCGTCCTGTTTGCTCTGGCCAGGGTTTCACCGCGATTTTGGTGCCGCAATCTGTGCCCTTCAGGGGCGCTAATGGCCCTTTTGTCTAAAAAGCCCTTCATACGCCGCTGTGTTTCCGAGGGATGCACCGAATGCGGGAAATGTGTCAGGGCCTGTCCCATGGGTGCAATTTTTACGGAAAATCCCCGCATTACTCATCATGAAGAGTGTATCACCTGTCTAACCTGCGGAAAGGTTTGCCCTGAGAAGGTTATCTCTTTTAGTCATGCAAAGACTGATTATGGTTCTGATATCAGGGAGCCGGCATACAGCCGTCGCCAGTTTGTGATTACGGGATTAATCGGTATTGGAACGGCTGTCACTAGTCTAACCGGACTGAGTTCCCTGTATGGCAAACCAGGGCCGGGCCAGGTGACCACCCCGGGACTGATAAGACCTCCGGGAGCATTGCCTGAAATGGATTTTCTGTCCCGCTGCGTACGTTGTGGGGAATGTATGGCCGCCTGTCCTACTAATACCCTCCAGCCCATCTGGTTAAAAGCCGGATTTTCAGGGCTTTTCAGCCCTGCGCTTACACCTAGAAGAAGTTATTGCAATCCGGAGTGTCACAAATGCGGTGAGGTATGCCCTACAGGTGCCATACGGATGCTGTCTTCAAATGAACGAATCTGGGCTAAAACAGGCACTGCGATGATCTTTCGCCGGAAATGTCTTGCCTGGGAGCACCAAAAAAGCTGTATGGTATGCGATGAGGTCTGCCCATTCAAGGCAGTAGAATTCAGAAAAGAACCGGGAAATCCGGTTCCGGTTCCCCAGGTCCGT